>NZ_CP011026.1:600000-783876 GCF_000238395.3 Pseudoalteromonas arctica A 37-1-2 | reverse complement strand
TATAAGGTAATAAAGGTTAAGGGTGTAAAATCATCACATAACATTATGATTTATATGAATAATGTTTAAAAAAGCAGATCAGGTTTATACTTGGTTAAGATCAGATCTTTATCTACCTGCGGATCAGCTTTTTACTAAGGTCAATTTTAAATATAGAGTTATGCACAGGTTACGCATGAAGTTATGAACAAAAAGAGCCCTGCAGATCAGTTTTTTACTAAGTAAATTATAAAGTTATGCACTAGTCGCAACATAAAAATACGCTTTTAATTAGTATAGATCTGATCTGTACTTGGTACAGATCAGATCTATTCTAACTCGGTAAGGCTTTATCCACAGGGGAATATATTTTTTGGTGTATTTGTCGTGCTTAATTTTAAAATTAAGCCATTGTAATGGACAAAATAACAGCTGAGTTAGTAAAAATTAGATTTGTGATAGTCCAGTTAGTATAAATATGATCTGAAATCGTAAGTAATGTACATCACTTAGTATAATAGTGATCCAAACGTTTTATTTAAAGTCAGATCACTTTTATACTAACTTAAACATTTAACTTTTGTTGCTTAATGTGTTGTTATTAGCTGTCGCAATAAAAATGGAAATAAGAACAATGAGCCGAAAGGTCAACATCTCGGTAGATAACTTGCCCGATACACTTAGGGGCCAAATCCACGGGGTGGAAAGTGCAATAGATAACGAAAGTTTAGCACTATTTACAGACAACAAAGACGTGCGAATTTCTATTGAAAATGCAGCACATGGATTACGTGCATATTCAAACACGTTTAATCACTATGATTTGTGGGGACGCTTTGTTCGCTCGGGCTATAAAAAATTGCCACTTGAAGAAGCGCCTAAAAAAACAATTATTACGCGTAAAATATCTGAAAAAGTAGATGGTATTCTGTACGATGGCGAAATAAAAATAACGCCAGCTGTTGTAAGTACACGCAAAGATGGCGAAGATGTTGAATACCTTGTTTGGCCATCAGATAGAGAAGAAAAAGTAGAGCGAGCACTTATTCGTTTAGCTTCTAAAGGCAAAATAGTTAAAATTAATTTTAAATCCGGTATTCAATACGCGGTTGTTTTTTCTATGAACGAATTAGCACAAGAACTCAAAGCGGTAGGGCAGTCAATGCCATATCCTGCAATAAAAGAGTCACTTGAAGCATTGCAAGGTTCTAAACTTTCATTTAAATATTCGGCAACAGATACTAAAAATTCTGATATAGATGATTCGTTTTACGAGTCAAACATGAACTTTTTATCGTCACTGCATTTTAGTGGCAAAAAAGGTCAGGGTGGCAATGTAAAATGTGTTGCCTGTTTAAATGCATTTGTTCATAACATGATTGATAACCTTGAATACAAAGGGTATTACTTTAATAGCGCTCAAGAATTAAAACGTGGATTATCGCGTTGGATGATGCTTCGTTTGTATCACCTTTGGCGTTATGCAGCACCAGGTAAAACGTACCATTTTAGATTACTTTCAATTATGGAAAAATACGGATCTATTTATTCAACTGATGATATTACCGAAAATAAATTAAAAGCACTTCGTCGTGATATGACCACCACAATGAAAGATTTGATTGAAAAAGGTGCAATATCAGAATACAGCATTACAAATGTTAAAGATGACAAAACCGGTAACATTATCGATTACACATACGAAATGCACCCGTCTGATCAGTTTTGCGATGAAATACTTACATTGAACAAACACAATAAACGCATTGAAATCCAAGGCGGTAAACGCATTGTTGAAAATGCCGTACTGATTGATGAAGATAAAATTGAAGAAATAGTAGAAAAATAATAACCGTTATTTTAAATACTGTACGGATAACTAAAAAGGCCACACTATGTGGCCTTTTTAACATAATGACTACCGCTCAACCTGTTCTAAATATAACCTATCAACCAAAAAATCATACTCGCGCTTACGAGGGTGAGTTTCGGGTTTTTGATAATCAGGTAATATACCTAATTTTACGTCTGGTTCTGGATTAATCAGAATAAAGGGTAATGCAGCACTCACATGATAGCGATTTTGCGCCGTATATCTCACATTTACCTGTGGACTCACTCGAGTAGGGCGGCGAATTCTAAGTTTTTCCTTTTCGCCTAAACTAGCAATCCGTAATTGTTCTTGAGCTACAAGTGATTGCCATTTTTGTTGATCTATCATTCTTGGATTTCGATAACTGGCCGATTTGTCGAGCATTTCGAGAGCCATTTTTTTAGTCAGCGTTTTAGTTGCGTGTTTGTGCATCCAAGTAAACCTAACCGAAAATGGCGATTCGCTTTCACTATGAATTTTACGATATGCAGCAAGCGTTATTAAATTTGGTATAGCATTGTGAACTGCTTCAAATCGAGCATCGTTGCTATAAATAGCTAAAATACATTCTTTAAACGTAGTTTTAGCTTTATTTACTTGAGCTATACGATTATTTAAAGCTTGTTTATCTGCATTTTTAATAACGAGCAAACCAGGGTGCCTTTTTAAAACACGACTGCTTAATCCTGATTTTTTATACATGTCTGAAAAAGAGTTTAGGATTGCTTTTTGAGCAGGTACTCCAGTGATTTTAGAAACAAGTATAGATTCTGGAACTTTACTCTCATCGAAACTACTTACATCTGGTAATTGATAATATTCCGCTTTGGAGAATTCACACTCTTTTAGTTCTTCAATCAACCTCAAAGTTAATTCGTTCATTAAATCAAACTGACTTCTAATTTGTACCTTAGTTACCATTACACACCTCAAAGAACACATCTTACTAGCCTTATATTATTACATGCACTTTGCTTTGTCTAAATAAATAACAATAGTACTCGGGGTTTATAGTTATATAATAAGTAAATTAAGTATGATGTGTTCTTGTGGGGTATATAAATGAAGAAAGATTGAAACTCCTTACTAATTCATATGACATTGGAGTATTTACTTTGTCGTATATAAAAAGGCTAATACACCAAGTACTAGATTATCTACGTAGTAGGTGATAAAACTAAGTTTAGAAAAATGAGTTAAGCGGATTTATATAATTTTCATATATTTATCTAACCGTCTTAGCATTCATTATTATTTATAATTACTGACTCATATTACACCGTGTTGGCAGTACGGTGATCAGGCTAAAGGTTACAATGACTACAAATGCTCTTTGATATCAGTTCCTCTTTAAAGATACTTCTAGCAGGAGGGGCTTTAATCATGGCGAATTGTTAAGTAACACTATCACTTTGAAGAGAAAACTTAATGGCCTACCACACCTTTAAGTTGTGGCACTTGTGAATATAGTCCTGCATACGAGTGCTATACAAGACTATGCATCTAGGATTTAAAGCGCAGATAAATGATTACCACAAACGCTCATATCATACATTAAGGTCTGCACATAGCACTTGATAGCTATTAATTAATTATCCGCGTAAAGTTAAGATTACAGAAGCTGTCATTTAAGTATGATGTGTTCCTAGCTAAATTACGTATAACATACCCTTATGTACTATTTATTCTCAATGCGTTAAAATTGTAAATAGTTAGCTCTAAACTCATGTATTTAAACACTTTAGTTTCTTCGAAATAAAACTAAAGTGTATGTTATGTAACCACATAGGTTAAGTAAGATTACTATTATACTTAACTCATAACTAAATAATTGGAAAATAGTGAATTTAGTCCTTGAACATAGGGGCCTGCATACGTTAATTTCTTCTTATCAGGTAATGTAGGAATGAGGAAAAATTATGCAATCGTGGAACCCAAATAGCTGGAGAGAGCTGCCAATACTGCAGCAGCCACAGTACCCAGATCAAGAAATACTTAAATCAGTAGAAAGCCAATTAAAAACGGCACCACCTTTAGTTTTTGCTGAAGAAACAAGAAGCCTATTCAAACAACTTGAAGATGTGTGCGAAGGGCGTGCTTTTTTACTTCAAGGTGGTGACTGTGCAGAATCATTTAGCGATTTTAATGCCGCTAACATTCGCGATACATTCAAAACAATCTTACAGATGGCTGTTGTATTAACTTACGGCGGTAAATGCCCTGTAGTTAAAATAGCGCGCATGGCTGGTCAATACGCTAAACCTCGTTCAGCAGACTTAGAAACAATTAATGGCGTGTCTTTACCATCTTACCGTGGCGACATTATTAATAATATCGAGTTTACAGAAGAAGCACGTATACCCGATCCACAACGCTTAATGACTGCATACCATCATAGTGCCGCTACGTTAAACTTATTACGTGCTTTTGCACAAGGTGGCCTTGCCGATCTTCACCAGGTAAACCGTTGGAACATGGGCTTTGTTGCTGCAAATCCACTTAAAGAAAAATACCAACAACTTGCTGATAAAATTCAAGACGCACTAGAGTTTATGGAAGTGTGCGGAATTAACTCTACAATTGCGCCAAGCTTAAAAGAAACCGATTTATACACTTCTCACGAAGCGTTACTACTTGGTTACGAAGAGGCGCTTACTCGTCGCGACCACTTATCTGGTGATTGGTACGATTGTTCTGCTCACTTTGTTTGGATTGGTGAACGTACTCGTCAACTAGACCATGCACATATTGAGTTTTTCAAAGGCATTAAAAACCCAATTGGTGTTAAAGTTGGCCCAGGTATGGACCCAGATGACCTAATTCGTTTAATTGATGCATTAAACCCAGATAACATTCCTGGTCGTTTAACGCTAATTACGCGTATGGGTGCAGATATACTTCCTGAAAAACTTCCAGCACTAGTAAGAAGAGTTCAACAAGAAGGCCGTAAAGTAATTTGGAGCTCAGATCCAATGCACGGTAACACTGAAAAAGCGACATCAGGTTACAAAACACGTAACTTCGACAATATTATGCGCGAGATCAGTCAGTTCTTCGCTGTACACAAAGCTGAAGGTTCATACGCAGGTGGTGTTCACCTAGAAATGACAGGCCAGCACGTTACAGAGTGTACTGGCGGTGCTTACGGTTTATCTGACGATGACCTAGCACAGCGTTACAAAACGCAGTGTGATCCACGCCTTAATGCCGACCAAGTATTAGAGTTAGGCTTTTTAGTAGCTGATTTACTAAAAGACGCACGTAAATAATATTTATTGATACAAAAAAAACCGCTTAGTTGCGGTTTTTTGTTTTTAATTTTATTAGTAAGTTAGTACTTACGTCGCTCCAAGTCTGTTTCTATCAATATTTTTGCAGATATTTCTTCAACAGAATGATGCGTAGAATTAAAGTAAGCAATTTTATGACGCTTATACAACATTTCCACTTCGCGGACCTCAATACGACACTGTTTAATTGAAGCATACTTAGAGTTCGCCATACGTCGATGCCTAATAGCCGCAAGTCTCTCAGGGTCAATCGTAAGTCCAAATAACTTATGTTTATAAGGGACTAAACATTTAGGCAAACCTTCATTATCTAAATCTTCTTCTGTAATAGGGTAGTTAGCCGCTTTAATGCCGTACTGCAGTGCTAAGTATAAGCTTGTGGGTGTTTTACCACTTCTACTAACGCCAATTAAAATGATGTCTGCTTCAGAAAAGTTTTTAATATTTCCGCCATCATCATTCATAAGAGCATAATTAACGGCATCAATTCTAAAGTCATAACTTTTTTCGTGGATGGAATGCGTACGATGCATTTTAGGAACTGGGGCTACATTGAGTTCTTTTTCTATTTTTTCGCTATATGTAGTTAAAAAGTCATACGTGACTGCATCAGCCGATTTTATAATTTCACTTAAATTGTGATTAACAAAAGTAAAAAAAACAAATGGCTTTTCGCCTGTTTTTGCAGCGGTTGCATTAATTAATGCTTTAATTTCGTGCGCTTTTTCTTCAGTTTCTACAAATGGAATTGTTTTATGATTAAAATCGATAGGAAACAACGACAAAGTCGCATGCCCAAACACCTCTGAAGTAATAGCGGTTCCATCTGATATATAAAAAGCAGTTCTCATAATTAACCTTTTTATTGCGTTTAAATCCCTAAAATGGGTTTCTCACGGTTTACGTGAGGACTATTGCCAGTGTAGAATGATGATGACCTTTATAAAAGGTTTTCTTTCTTAACTCTCACAGTTAGACCTACAATTTGTTTTTTTTGGAGAAAGATCCGTGCAAGAATACGTTCTCTGGTATCAAGAGCTTGGTATGCAAGATGTTCCTCGAGTTGGCGGTAAAAACGCTTCACTTGGCGAAATGATTTCAAACCTAGCAAACGCTGGTGTACAAGTACCGGGTGGTTTCGCAACTACCGCAGATGCTTTTAATGAGTTTTTAGATCAATCAGGACTCACAGCAAAAATTCACAACATCCTAGATACACTCGATGTTGATGATGTAAATACACTCGCTAAAGTCGGTGCCGATATCCGCCAATGGATAATCGACACACCATTCCAACCAAACCTAGATCAAGCCATTCGCGACGCATATAGCCAACTTCATGGCGATACTGCAGCAGATGTATCATTCGCAGTACGTTCATCAGCTACCGCTGAAGATATGCCAGATGCATCATTCGCAGGCCAGCAAGAAACTTTCCTTAACGTTGTTGGTATCGATTCAGTCATGGTCGCTATTAAACACGTATTTGCTTCATTATTTAACGACCGTGCAATCTCATATCGAGTTCACCAAGGTTACGATCACCGTGGTGTGGCGTTATCGGCTGGTATTCAGCGCATGGTACGTTCAGATAAATCAGCATCTGGCGTAATGTTTAGCATTGATACAGAGTCTGGTTTTGAAGACGTTGTATTTATTACATCAAGCTACGGCTTAGGTGAAATGGTTGTACAGGGCGCAGTTAACCCTGATGAGTTTTATGTTCATAAACCAACACTCCTTAAAAATAAACCTTCAGTAGTACGTCGTAACATTGGTTCTAAAGCCATTCAAATGATTTACTCAGAAGATAAAGCACACGGTAAGCAAGTAGACATCGTTGATGTTGCCCCTGAGCTTTCAAATAAATTTTCGATTACAGATGAAGAAGTGCAAGAACTTGCCAAGCAAGCTGTAATCATCGAAAAACATTACGGTCGTCCTATGGACATCGAATGGGCAAAAGACGGTAACGACGGCAAACTATATATAGTTCAAGCACGTCCAGAAACTGTACGCTCAAACGAAGACTCTAACGTAATGGAACGCTTTCAATTAAATGGTACAAGCAACGTTGTTGTTGAAGGCCGTGCAATTGGTCATAAAATTGGTAGCGGTGTTGTTCGTGTTCTTGATTCAATCAAAGAAATGGATCAGGTACAAGTAGGCGATATTTTAGTTACCGATATGACCGACCCTGATTGGGAACCAATCATGAAACGTGCAGCAGCGATTGTTACAAATCGTGGTGGACGTACGTGTCACGCGGCAATCATTGCACGCGAACTTGGTATTCCGGCAGTGGTAGGGTGTGGCAACGCAACTGATTTAATTAAAGCGGGCCAAGAAGTAACAGTATCGTGCGCCGAAGGCGATACCGGCTTTATTTACGAAGGTATTTTAGATTTTGAAATACTAACGTCACGCGTTGATAAAATGCCAGAACTACCAATGAAAGTTATGATGAACGTGGGTAACCCCGATCGTGCATTTGACTTTGCACGCTTACCGCATGCAGGTGTTGGCCTTGCGCGAGTTGAATTTATTATCAACCGTATGATTGGCGTTCATCCTAAAGCGTTATTAAATTTTGATGCTCAAACAGATGCATTAAAAGCAGAAATTACTGACATGATTGCCGGTTACGAATCACCAGTAGAGTTTTACATAACAAAACTGGTTGAAGGTATTTCTACTCTAGGGTGTGCATTTGCACCAGAGCGTGTAATTGTTCGTATGTCTGATTTTAAATCTAACGAATACGCAAACCTAGTTGGCGGTCAGCAATACGAGCCGGAAGAAGAAAACCCAATGATTGGTTTTCGTGGTGCCGCACGTTATATCTCTGAAGACTTCCGCGATTGTTTTGCACTAGAATGTGAAGCTATAAAACGCGTAAGAAATGACATGGATATGGCTAACATAGAAATCATGATCCCATTCGTACGTACCCTTGAAGAAGGCAAACGCGTAATTGAATTACTAGAAGAACATGGCCTTAAACGCGGCGATAATGGTCTTAAAGTAATCATGATGTGTGAGCTACCTTCAAATGCATTACTTGCAGATGAATTTTTAGAAATGTTTGATGGTTTTTCTATCGGCTCTAACGATTTAACACAGTTAACGCTTGGTCTTGACCGTGATTCTGGTTTAATCGCACATTTATTTGATGAGCGTGACCCTGCAATTAAAAAGCTACTTTCTATGGCAATTAAAACAGCTAAAGCAAAAGGAAAGTACGTAGGTATTTGTGGCCAAGGTCCTTCAGATCATGAAGACTTTGCTGCATGGTTAGTAGAGCAGGGTATTGACTCTGTTTCACTAAATCCAGATACAGTAATAGAAACATGGTTATACCTAGCTAAAAAATTAGCAAAGTAATAAATAGGTAAGCTATAAAAATGCCAGCAATGTATTGCTGGCATTTTTTTATATTCAATTAAAAGTAAATTAACGGGCTAATTTTTTATCTAAATAAGCACATGATTTAGTTAACGTCTTTTGACAAAGTGATAAATAATGTCGCGCTTTAGGGTAGTAAAACGAAAAACACAATAAACCCGCCATAAAAAATATAAGTGAAGGCTAAGGGCGTGTTGATCTTTGTGGATTGAAATTTGTTCAATCTAGGGGCGATTAAATCGCGGCGCGAGGTTTGTAACCTAGTGGGCTAAGTAAGAATCGAGCAACAAAGAGTTAATCGTCCCTAGAAAGAACCCATTGGGCAGCGCATGTTTGGTATTTATGCTGCGTTATCGCCTATTTATGGGGAGTAACCACACTACATAGGCTCTGCCTTGCCTAAAAACCAAACATACTGCTGCAAATTCAACAACGAAAGGTCAACACGCCCTAGGTACAACCGCAAAAAATAATCCTAGCAAAATAAATAACACGCCACTGATCTGTAATAGTAATTTTTTCATATAACACACCTCATTACTTGTTAACTTGAGTATAATTTAAGCTGCATTAAAATCGACTAAAAGAGTGTTACAAACTGTAAAATCTTCAATTTCTATTCGCCATCACCATGATATAATTAGTCAAATGCCCTAAAATATCGCCGTCATGATAGCAACAATTACACAGCAAGATGCCGCGACAGAACTTGTCGCAAACTACCTAAATACCATTGCAAACCAAGGTTTTACCGGAGATACCGACGCAAGTTATGCAACGCGTATTACCGCTTCAACCGATAACAGTGTGTATCAGCAAATACCGCAAGGTGTTATTTTTCCAAAAAGTGAAAAAGATATTCAGCTCGCATTGCAAACAGCATCTCGCGACCCGTTTTTATCATTAACTTTTGGTCCTCGTGGCGGTGGAACAGGCACTAACGGACAATCGTTAACAGCTGGTATTGTTGTAGATTTGTCTCGCTATATGCGCGAAATCCTCGAAATAAATGTAGAAGAAGGCTGGGTACGCGTTCAAACCGGCGTAATAAAAGATCAACTTAATGACTTTTTAAAACCTTATGGCTTTTTCTTCTCACCCGATTTATCTACCAGTAACAGGGCAACTATTGGTGGCATGATAAGTACTGACGCATCGGGGCAAGGCTCGTTAGTTTACGGTAAAACGAGCGATCATGTTTTAGGGCTAACAACTTATTTAGTTGATGGCACACCTATGTGTACCTCCCCAATAGACATCGACAAAGCACAAATTATAGCTAATCAAGACTCATTAATTGGTAGTTTATATAAAACAGTTTTAGATATTTCAGTTAATGAACGCGCTGCTATTTTAGCTAAGTTTCCACGGTTAAATCGTTTTTTAACCGGCTACGACCTAGAGCATGTGCTAAGTGATGACTTACTTACTTTTGACATGAGCCGACTAATAACGGGTTCAGAAGGGTCATTAGGTATAGTAACTGAAGCAAAATTAAACCTAACGCCTATTGCCGAATTCAAAACGCTTATTAATATTAAGTATGATAGTTTTGACTCAGCACTTCGTCATTCACCATTTTTAGTCGATGCACGTGCAACATCGGTAGAAACCGTTGATAGCAAAGTTTTAAACTTAGCGCGTGAAGATATCATTTGGAATTTAGTATCGGACTTAATAACCGACGTACCAAATAAAGATATGCAAGGCCTTAACATGGTCGAGTTTAATGCAGTATCAAACGATGATATAAAAGACAAAGTAGACACGCTTTGTAAGCTTCTAGATGAATGCGTAATAAATCAAACTAATGGCGTTATTGGTTATCAGTTAACCAGTGATAAAAGCGATATACTGAAAATTTACGCAATGCGTAAAAAGTCAGTGGGTTTATTAGGTAATGTAAAAGGCAGCCAAAAACCACTCGCCTTTGCGGAAGACACCGCTGTACCACCTGAAAATTTAGCAGATTATATTGTCGAATTTAGAGCATTACTCGACAGCCACAATTTACAGTATGGTATGTTTGGCCATGTTGATGCAGGGGTTTTACATGTACGCCCGGCACTTGATATGTGTGACCCAGAACAAGAAAAACTACTTAGAACTATTTCAGATCAGGTCGTAAAACTAACTGCTAAGTACGGTGGTTTAATGTGGGGCGAGCACGGTAAAGGTTACCGAAGTGAATATAGTCCTGAATTTTTTGGTGAGCATTTATATACACAACTTCGTAAAATAAAAACAGCTTTCGATCCTAACAATCGCATTAACCCCGGTAAAATATGTACTCCTATCGATAGTGAAGACTCACTAGTTAGTGTAGATGGACAAAAGAGATCGCACTTCGATAAGCAAATATCAATAGAAGTTAAAACCAGTTTTAACAATGCAATGACCTGTAATGGTAATGGCATATGCTTTAATTACGATGAAAATTCACCTATGTGTCCATCGTATAAAGTAACTGGCGATCGCCGTAATTCACCAAAAGGACGCGCAAGTTTAATGCGCGAATGGCTTCGTCTACAAGAGTCAAAAAATGTAGATTTGCTCGAAGTAGAAAAACAACTTAACAAAGGTGAAGTCATTACCTGGTGGGAACGTTTTGTTCATAGCCGCGAAAAACGAAAAGGTATTTACGACTTTTCTCACGAAGTAAAAGCGTCAATGGATGAATGTTTAGCATGTAAGGCATGTACAACAGCATGCCCAATTAAAGTAGATGTACCTACTTTTCGTTCGCGCTTTTTAAATTATTATCATAGTTATTATGCACGCCCGCTAAAAGATTACCTTGTTGGTAACATAGAAAACAGCGCACCATTAATGGCAAAGTTCGCTAAAGTTATAAATCCAATTGTTAAAACATCATTAGTTAGTAATGTTATTAAAAAAACGGTTGGCTATGTTGATACACCACAGTTAAGTATACCTGCACTTTCAAAGCGTGTTACTAAAACACAAAAATTCGATTTTGATTTACTAAATAAATTAAATGCAGAGCAACAAAGTGAATATGTATTAATAGTACAAGACCCATTTACGAGCTTTTACGAAGCGGAATTAGTAGAAAGTTTTATTACTTTAATAACCCAACTTGGTAAAAAACCAATGCTATTACCTTTTAAACCAAATGGTAAACCGCAACACGTAAAAGGTTTTTTGCATGAATTTAAAGTTACAGCTAAAAATGCAGCCGAGTTTTTAAATAAATTAAATGATATTAATGCACCGTTAGTCGGTTTAGATGCGTCACTCGTTATGTGTTACCGCGATGAATATAATACAATTTTAGAAAATAACCGTGGCGAATTTAATGTGCAGCTTGCTCATGAATGGCTAGAAACACAATCGTTTAAATCACTAAGCGCAAAGCAAAATACAGATACCGAATTTACATTACTGAGTCATTGTACTGAAACAACTGCGCTGCCAAAAGCAGCAAATGTATGGCAAACAATTTTCAATGATATTGGTTTAACATTAAAAACAACAAATACAGGTTGTTGTGGAATGGCGGGAACTTATGGCCACGAAGCACAAAATCAAGATAACTCACGTGCGCTTTACGAAATGAGCTGGAAACCAATTGTAGATAAAAATAAACCTGAGCAACTTTTATCTACGGGATTTTCTTGTCGTAGCCAAGTTAAACGTTTTGAACAATTTAAACCAAAACACCCAATTGAATTACTAGCACAGGTTCTTAAATAACTTTATAAAATAAGATCACTTAAATAATAGTACTTAAATAAGATCACTTATATAAGAGGTACTTAAATAGTTTTATCTAAATACCAATTTAGTAAATTATTTATTAAATACAAAAAGGCGCAACGATTAACTTCATCAGTGATGAAAATAACCGTTACGCCTTTTTTAATACGTATTCTTAATTTACCTAGTTTAAATAATTATTTTTTAACAAAACTATCAGCAATAGGTTTAGTGCTAATACCATGTATAAATACACTAAACAGAATAGTCGTCATTGCTATTGTCGCTATTTGATATTTGTTTTCTATTTGCGTATCTATCACCATCAATGTAAAAACAATTGATGCTAATCCTCTTGGCCCAAACCACGCAAATGTAAAACGCTCTTTAATACTCAATGCCGTAAACTGCAGAGACAGCATAACTGGAATTATTCTAATCAATGTTGTACTTAACAAAGCGTAAATTATAATTTCAGTATTTAATTTAGGAATAACTAAGTAAGCACAAACAAACCCGAACAAGCACCAAATCATTAACGATGTGAAATCTGCTATGTGCTCTGAGTCTTCAATTAATTCTGTTCTAACTTCTTCGGTCGAAAATTTATCAAATAATAAGCCTGCAATAAACACCGCAATAAAACCACTGCCATGAAAATACTGAGTGACAGAAAATACAGCCATTGCAAAACCGAGTAATAAAAATGGACTGGTATTTTGTGCAAAGTAATGACGTTTCATTGCAAAGTTTAAACTCGGTATAAAAACAGCAATACTTGTAATAGCTATTAATAAAGCCAAGCCAAGCTCTCGTCCAAACACACTTAATGTTTGTGTTGCGGTAATAGCTGAATCAGGATTTTTAGCGAGTAATATAAATATTAAAAATATGGGTACGCATAATCCATCGTTCAAACCACTTTCAGTATTTATTCCTTCGCGTATTTTTTCAGGTACTTGTGTACTTGCTAATAGCCCTTTACTTAAAGCTGCATCGGTAGGCGTTAAAATAATAGCGAGCAAAGCCGCTTGAATAAGTGAAAGCTCAGCAAAGAAAAATAAAGCAACAGCAATACCGAGTAATAAAGTTAAGGGTAGGGCAACAAACAACAGTAAACTAGGATACTGAAAACTATGCCTTAATACACTTAGCTTTGATTTAGCTGCATCAGAAAATAAAAATATACTTAGCGTAAGCTCTATAAATGGTAATAAAAGATCAACGCCTTCTTTTATTTTATGCCCTTCGTTGGGTAGCATTGAAGCTAAACATATTCCGCCAACAACAAAAAACATTGGGCCTGTTACTTCTGTTTTTTCTAACTGGCGAAGTGTTAAAGAATAAATTAAAAATAATCCGCCTATAAATGCTATTACTAAATACTCCATTAAATTTTCCTTTTAAGTCCTGACTTTGCTCGCTCTTTAATATTTGTTTGAATATAAATTTGATCGGTAGTCGCAATTTTAGAATGACCTAAATCTTCTGACAAATGTTTAAGCGGTCTGGTTTGCGCATCATGTGTGGCACCAGTATGGCGAAGCCAATGCGCAGTTGCAGCACCAAGTTGTTCAGCATCATCTTTAAAACCATCATCAAGTAATGATTGCTGTGCATAATCAAAACTTTGTTGAACTAAACGCCTAATTTGCCTTACGGTCATACCACCTTGCCCGCGAATTTTATGAACCAAGGGATCTGATTCATCAACACGGGGAAGGGCAGGTAAACCTCTGTATAGTCTATAACGTTTTAAATATTCAACAAAATCATCGCTTAAGGTTACATCTCGTAATTTATTACCTTTGCCCATAATACGTAAAAACCAGAAACCATCATTATCTTGCCAAAAATGAGACATCACCGGCGACCACTGTGGGCGCTCAGATAATTCTGAGATTCGTAAATAAAGACCTTTTAAGCAGGCAAGCGTAAATAAGTTTCGCTCTAAATCAGGGTTATGTTCGCATAAATCACGCGTTACACCAAAAACGTATTCCCATTGAATATCGCTTAATGTGTCTGGAATTTGAATTTGTGATTGAACAACTAAGTACGGACTATTTTTTTTAACAACAGGGACAAAGTTAGCAAATGTTTTTTCTTCTAGTAAGGCAAACTTATAAAACACATTTAATGCTGTAAACATAGACGATAAAGTTTGCTGACTAGCAATGGATTCTTTAAGCATAAAAGGGCGCCAGTTTTGGTTTAATCGACGAATTCCTTGTTCATCTTTATAACGCCATTGCACTGAAGTTGCAGCCCATGCTTTATCGGGTTCAACCATAAAATCAACGTAAGCTTCAATATCTTCACGTTTTAAATCGAATACTGATTTTTCTGCGATTAACCATGACCATAAATAAAAGCGTTCAAGCTCATTTCGAAAACGACTATAAGTGGCTTCTGATTTTCGGCCATAAACATATAAAAACTGATACAAGAATGTCAGATCGGCTTTTGATTCAGTTACAGTCAAGCCAATTTCCTGTATAAAGGATGCAAGTTCTGGGTATTCTGAATTGAGAGTACCGTCATCTAGATGGGCAATTTGATATCTTAATTGTTTTAACGTATCAACCAAAGCAACAAGCATAATGTATAAATATTCAATTAAATAATAGACTTACAGAATAACGTTAAAGTCCGATACTGTCTAGTATTGGACATAGTAAAGCTCTAATTATTTTAATACCGTGATTATTCTATGGTTGTTGGTTGTTTGGTTGTTGGTTGCTATATCTTATTAAGGAAAACATTATGAAAAAACTAATTATACTAAGTGTACTTGCTTTAACTGTTGCGTTAACTGGGTGTGCTACTACAGGTAGTGCATCGCCAAGCGAAAAACGTTCACTTGTACAAAGTATGAAAGCAAACACATTAGATAAATTATACGCTGAAAAACCTGATGTTAAAAAACAAATTGCTAACTCTGCTGGTTATGCTGTATTCGATAACGCGAATGTAAATGTAGTGCTTGCTAGCTTTGGCGGTGGTTACGGTGTTGTTAGAAATAATCTTACAGGTAAATCGACTTACATGAATATGGGCGAAGCCGGTTTAGGACTTGGCTTAGGCGTTAAAGATTTTAACGTTGTAATGGTTTTTCATAACCAAGCTGCATTAAACAGATTTATTGAACATGGTTGGGCATTTGGCGGAAACGCTGATGCAGCAGCAAAATATGAAGATAAAGGCGGTGCATTGGTTGCCGAAGCGATTGCAGATCAAGTTACTGTATATTCTGTAACCGAAAATGGCCTTGCACTACAAGCTGTATTAAAGGGAACTAAGTTTTGGGTTGATTCAGAGCTTAATTAACCACCAAATTACTCTCCTAAAAGCGAGCTGGTTTGTATAATCACGCTCGCTTTATTAAAACCCACTCAATTTAACATAACGTAATTTATGGGTGGTTACTTACATCTGAAATTATAGAATCACCATTCTATTCCTTAATACGTTACCTCTATATTTATTTAATCACGACTCATTTCATCCATATATTTCTTTGTTAAAATTGAGCTTTGTATCCACGTACAAGTTAATTGAATTAATATTTTTAAATCTTTAAGGTCGTGGTTTTCCCATTTTCTAATATAATGAGTTTCATCATTACCAAGCCACACGGCTCTATTTGCACAACTCTTTAGATTCTCATCTGTTACATAGTTATTTATAACACGACTTAATTGATTAGATTTTATGTCTTCTTCTTTATCTGGTTTTATACTTATACAATAATCTTTTATTAAATATTCGAGTGCTTTTCTATAGCCAATACCAGCTAACTCATCTAATTGTTTTGATTCAGCTTCACTAGCTTGAATAAATATTTTTCTAAATGATTGAGAGATATCTGTTATCTCTTTAGTAATATCAGGTGCTTTAAATGCTTTAGGAAATGAATAGTTAAATTTAAACTTATTGTAAATGAATCCGATATTGTCTTTAATATATTGAGCTATATATAATCTTGCACAATTACTATTCATGCATTTCATTACTATTTCTAATTTTGTATCATATTTTTCTAATTCACCGGTTATGGTAACAAATATTCTAACAGGTATTTGTGCTGTATCACAAATTGGACATATATCAGCTTCTTTATCTATTTCAGCTTGAGTTCCATTTTCTAAGTTTATTCTTAAACTCATTTAAGATTCCTTTTGTTTATAAAGTTATATTCAACTTCAATTTTCCTTCAAATGCCTCAGCCAACTTTTCAGTTTCACTAAAAACAGTATTCCAATATTTAATGCGTGTATCTGCATCAAGATCGGTAAAGTCGTTTCTGTCTGGAATTTTTCCGTACGGTAAGCTTGCTACAAATTCTTTTGATGGGGTTATCATCACCACGTTATCGTAATTAAGTGGTGATACTTTACGTTTTAAATTTTTATCGAACCACCCTGCTTTTGGCTCGCTATTAAAATGCGGATATAAAATAAGTCCTGGATTATTAACTTTTAAATCAAAGTGGTAATCAATTATTCCGCCATCGCGATATATTCCTTGCGGCGAGCCTGCAATATTTTTTATGCCTTGCATAACAAGTGGTATAGAGCCCGATGCAAGTAATGCGTCTTTTAAATTATTTTGAGTAAGCGCTATGTTTTGCGTTTTAAAATTGTAGCTGTCGGTAATTGATAAGTCACTTGTTGCTGGGCCAAATATAAAACGCTCATACTGCGAGCCTAATAATTTTCGGTTAACGCGGTTTAACATATAACTTTTTGATAAACCCATTAACTGTATTAATTTATTTTCGCTGGCAATAAAGCCATTTGATTTTGCTACTATAAAGTGCGCTTTAAATATTGGGTTATTTATAATTTCGGTGACGCCGTTATCGCCAAAAACATCTTCAAGTAATGCGCGCGCTTTTATTGTGATTTCACTTGGTGTTGGTTTATTACTTGAGTATCGGGTTTGCGAATACGATTTTGCTAAGCGCTCAATCGCAGCAACAGGATCGTTTTGTGCAAAACACGCAGAGCGAAAAGCGCCAGCAGATGAGCCAATTAAATTAAGTGGTTGGGTACGATTTTTAAAAAATTCACCAAAAATATATTTATCTAAGCCAAATAAAGTAAACCATTTAGGGCCGCCACTTGCACCTAAAAAAGAGGTGAAAAGTTCAGGTTTAAAGCCCTGTTCGTTAATAATTTTAGCCGCTGTTTTCCCTGCGTGAATCTCGATCATCTAAAAAATTGTGCCTTTTATTTTGGTTGCTTTAGTTATTTTCATAATACTTAAAGTGAATATTTATGCAAAATGGAAAGCGGCTTTATGTTGCCATAAAACCGCTTTTTATAGTTAAGTGTGCTGAATTAGTCCCAAATGCCGTCTTCGCATTTGCCCTGTACTTTTACATCTTTTACTTTAAATTCGGGCTCTAAACCTTTGTCTCTTTGTGCGTGGTAATCGCTCGTGACAGACAAAATAGTCGGCGTTAACAGTATAATAGCGATAACGTTAACCACTGTCATTAACCCTAAGGCAATATCGGCTAAATCCCAGACTTCTTTTAAGGTGGCCGACGCGCCCCACAACATCATTGATAAATAAAGCAAAGTGTAAATGCCGCGCCCTACTTTGTTGTCGAGCTTAAATAAGTGCAAGTTGCTCTCTGCATAGGCGTAGTTTGCCACCACCGATGTAAAAGCAAATAAGGTAATAGCGGCTGCTACAAAATAAACACCACCTTGTGCTAAATGAGCGGTCATCGCGCTTTGTGTTAAACGAATGCCTTCCATTTCGCCGCTTATGTCTATATCGGCCAATAAAATGATCACAGCGGTACAGCTACACAGTACTATTGTATCGAAAAATACGCCTAGCATTTGTATGTAACCTTGCGTTACTGGGTGATTAGGAATTGGGCTGGCACTTGCTGATGCATGCGGAACACTACCTGCACCGGCCTCATTAGAATATAAACCACGTTGAATACCGTTTTTAATGGCAGCGCCCATTGCACCCGCTCCGGCTTCTTGTAAACCAAACGCCGATAAAAATATATCTTTAAGCATGGCGGGTACTTGTGTGAAATTTATAATCGTAATAATAACGGCGGCAAGTACAAACACAATGCCCATTATTGGCACAACACGTTCTGCAAATCGGGCAATTGCCTTAAAGCCACCGAGTATAATTGAGCCTGCTAGTACGGTAATAACCAGGCCTGAATAAAATGTAGGAACTTCAAACGCGTAATTAAGTGCGTCGGTAATTGTGTTAGTTTGCATTGCGCTAAACGTAAAGCCGTAACCTAAAAATAAACATGCGGCAAACACAATTGCGAATGCTCGGCTACCCAAACCTTGCTGAATATAATACGCAGGACCCCCTCTAAACTCGCCGCTACTATCGCGCACTTTATATACTTGCCCAAGTACGCTTTCGGCAAAGCCTGTAGCCATACCCAATATGGCTATTACCCACATCCAAAATATAGCGCCGCTTCCACCAAGTGAAATTGCCACTGCCACACCGGCTAAATTACCGGTACCTACCCGTGCACAAAGCCCTGTACACAACGCTTGAAATGACGAAATGTCGTCTTTTTTACATTTGCTGCTGCCTTTTAAAAGGCTAAACATATGTTTAAATTTAAGTATTTGAATTGCTTTTAGTCGTACCGAAAACCATATACCTGTAAACAAAAGTATATAAATAAGTACCTGACCTTCTCCCCATAAAAGGTTGTTTACACTTTTGACGACGGTATCGAACATTACTAATCCCTTTTTATTTTATACTTTTACTTTATGTTAGCACCGACTTTAAACTCTGCATGTAGCGCTACTCAACTTTAAAACTCCGGCAGCTCATTATGCATTAAACATAATAGTGTTTAAGTTTGGCTTTACTCCATAGTGAAGTGTGTATTGATGTTTAATAATCTGTAAGTAAGTACATTTAACACTGAATTTTATTTCTATAAATGTGAATAATAAATCACACTTACACTTTATATTGATTAGTTAAAAAATCAATAATATCTTTTTAAGATTCAGTATTTTATTTTGCGCATAGGTGCGGGATGCAATATTTTTTATTTTGATGCAGTAAGGTTTATATGAGGCGTAATGAGGATTAAGAATGGCAAAAAAATAGCGCATAAAGTTATGCGCTTTTTTGTAATTATATTTAATTAGTTATAGCTGTATTGTGTAGGTGCACTGTAATGGTTGTTGCTGTTAATCTGTAAATTTTGCACTGCTAAGTATGAGCGACCGGCATCTAAGCCTAATTTATGATCAAAACGTAAATCGTTATTTGAACTACCTAATAATTTGCTATGCAGTTTTTCGTCTGCAAAAATTTGTATTATTTCTACATCACTTGGTGGGTTTGCAATAAACTCTAGCTCATCTAAATACGCTTTCTCGTGCTGTATTAAGTAGTCCAATGTTTTTGGACAATAGCCTGATGCTATAGCAAATGCTCTTAGCTTTTGTACCCATGCAGATTGCGCTTGAAAATTAGCGTCAACCGTTCTTATTACAACAATTTTACGAGCGCCTCGGTTGTAAGCTTCACGTACTGGTAATGGAGCGGCTAAACCGCCGTCTAGATAAAAATCGCTCTGTACTTGCTCTTCAGCAAGGTGTATTTCGTTAGCTGCTTTTGCGTTTAACCAAGGTGTTAACTTTACACCTTGTTTGTATAAAAACGGGAGTGCGCTAGAAGCCTTTAACAAATCACGCCATTGGCCACTCTCACCCGTAGGTGATAGGTAATATGCTTTTCTGTCTCGTGCATTAGTGGCTGTTATAAGTAGCTCACGCGCGCCTAAACTCGTTTTAGCTGTTTTAAAATCTATGGCTCTTTTTACCTCGGTGGTTTTGTCAAAGTACCAATCTAAATCAACTATGTGTTTACCCACTAATCCGCGACCAAGCTGAAAAAAACGTTTGTTACGCGAAAGCCCTCTAATTAGGCGTTTGGCATAGCCTTTTTGACGCGCCAAGTAACTAGTTAAGTTTTGCGAACCTGCAGAGGTGCCAATGAATAAATCGAATGGGTCATATTCTTGCTCTAACCACGCATCAAGTACGCCAGCTGTAAAGATCCCTCGCTGCCCGCCACCTTCAGCAATCAGTGCAACTTTTGGTTGCGCTGTTTTGTTAACTGAATTAGCTGTTGCGCTATTTAGAAACTTCACGGTGAACCTACCTTTATTTAATGATGTTTGGTTTAATACATACATTATAAAAAATAAAAGTGATATCTTAAAATTGATTGTTTAAATCAGTTCGATTGAAAAAACAGAACGGCATATAAAGCAAAATATATACTAAAAATAGCAATCAAATTTACTTTGAATATTTAAATAACAAATACAGACATCACTTAAAGTTAATAAAATGAGTTAAAAAAGTTTAACTTTTGATGATGTCTGTATGTTAACAAGCCCAGAGTGTACGCTTGCTTAACTAACTATATTTTAGTGTTTTATTTCCATTAAAATTTCGAGTGCACGGTGGCGTTTTTCACTATCGAATACATCATTGGTAAATATAAACTCATCTACTTCTAGTTGTTTCGCTATCATCTCTAACTTGTGTTTAATACTTACATGTCCGCCTACTACGCTTAGACTTAAAAAGTTCTCTACATGAGCGCGTTCTTGTTCGCTCCACAACCCATCCATGCTTTCAACAGGTGGTTTTAGCCACAGCTCGTTACCGCGTATGAGTTCGAGCACACGTTGTTTAGAAGTAGTCGACAAGTATTGCGCTTCATCGTCGGTGTCTGCTGCCACTAAAGGCAGTGCAAGCATTACGTATGGCTTATCAAGTACGCTTGATGCCTTAAATTCGCGCTTATACAACGCTATTGCATCGTGCACAAAGCGCGGTGCAAAATGCCCTGCAAATACATACGGCAACCCTTTTTGCGCCGCTAGCTGCGCGCTAAATAAACTCGAGCCTAATAACCAAATAGGAACGTTTGTGTTCTCCCCCGGTATAGCACGTATAGGATGCGTACCATTGTAAGGACCTAACAATGTTTGCAGCTCAGTTACCTCACCCGGGAAGTTTTCTGCGCGGCTCATATCGTTGTTTAGTGCACGACTCGTTACTTGGTCGCTGCCGGGGGCACGCCCTAGTCCTAAATCTATTCGCCCAGGATATAAGCTCTCTAACGTACCAAATTGTTCAGCAACAACTAATGGGGAGTGGTTTGGCAGCATAATACCGCCCGATCCAACGCGTATCTTTTTGGTATTACCTGCAATGTGTCCAACCAAAATAGAAGTGGCAGCACAAATTATACCTGGCATATTATGATGCTCAGCAAGCCAAAAACGGTTAAAGCCAAGTTCATCTGCACGTTGGGCGTATTTAGTACTTTTATGAAGAGTGTTAGTAACACTGTCCCCTTTGATCATGGGGGCAAGTTCTAATAACGAAAAAGGAATGGAATTTAACAAAATAGCAGCTCCTAAAAATGCATGCTAATAATGGATTACATCATTAGCATAAAACACTTAAATGGGTCTGCTATTAGCTCAATTCAAGTTACGCAGAGGTATTAAAGCAAAATAGGTATATGTTATTTTGCTCTAAGGTATTCAGGCAAGCTGTGCATCACGTTGGCGCTGCTTTTTATAGCCTTCTGAGTCTACGCCTTTTTTCCAATAACCTGAGGAAACAATATTACTGCGCGGTATATTAAATTGCTCTGTTAGCAGTGTTTTTGCCCTACGTACAAGCCCAGCTTCCAATGCCATAAATACAATGGGAGGCTCTGCTGTAATGTGCAAATTTTGAAGCGCGCTAAGTAGCGCTTCGTCAGCGTTGTCGCTAACAAGCCAATTAACATTGCGGCTTGTTTCTAAATCAATAATGTCTTTTTCGGTGGGTACATGTACAAAGGCATCAATTTTTGAAGTTAAAGGTAATTGCTGCGCATACCCTTTTATTGCATTTACCGATGTTAAATCGCCTAGTAATACATAATGCGAATGCTCATAATTATCTAGCTTTTTAGGGCCTGGTCCTGCAATACCTAGCTCGTCGCCTACTTTTGCAATTTTAGCCCAGTCAGTTGCAGGGCCTTGGTGCATATTTATAACAAAATCAAGTGTTAGCGCGCCTGTTTGTGCATCTACATGCCTTATTGTATATGACCGTACACAGGCTGTTTTTAAGTTAAAATCTACTTCACCATTTTTTGGAAATAGTACTTTTACATAGTTACCAATGTACTGTGAGGTTAAGTCGTTAAAATCTTCAGAGCCTACAACAATACGCTGTAGATGGGGTGTGATTTGCTGTGTACTTAATACGTTGGCTTTGCGAACTTGTTTACTCATGTATTACCTCGTTTTACAAAACTTAGACTTTAATACCAACCTGCATAAATCTTTGATCAATTTAACGAATTAAATTGCACTATAACGTTGTTAACAATTTTTTATTTAGAACAACTAGATACAAAAATTTTGCCTAGTTCTAGCGTAATTTTCTTAACGTTAAATAGACCCCATATATAAGCAGATTGGTATAATAATTGGCTGCTATAAAAAGCAGGTATTGCACAACGCCCCATTGGTTGATAAAATCAACTATAGCAAATTAATTGACTTTGTCAACTATATTGAGAATTCTATGAATACACCTTTATCAAATACGCTGTTTGAACTAATGCAAAATTACCGTGTCACAATTCGTGAAGCAATTAACGCAGGCGAACTTGGTATTAATGCTATGCACGTACGCTGCATACATATTATTGCGAACGTAAATAACTGTACGGCTAACGATATTGTTACTAAAACGCAGCGCGACAAAGCGCAAATAGCACGTTTAATTAAAGATCTTATTGGCTTAAATTTAATTAATAAACAGGCGAGTGAGCACGATAAACGCTGCTTTATTTTGTCGCTCACAGAGCAAGGTAAAGTTCTTTTTGATAAGTTATTAGCCTCAGAGAAAAAAATAAATAATCAAATGTGTAAAAACTTAAACCCTCAACAAATCAAAGACTTTTTAGATACCGCACAACAAATGATCAAAAACATGGATTGATCAGCCATACATTTCTTGGCATAACTTACACAAAACGCATATACTGTACACTTATACAGTATATGCGTTTTAGGTTGTGTTATGTTTGTCATTCCCATTTATATAGAAGCAGGCGTGTGTGGTTTCGAATCACCCGCAGCGCAGTACACCGAGCTAGGTGTAACCCTTGATGAGCTTTTAATAAAGCATCCAGATGCTACATTTATTGGTATTGCATCGGGTAACTCTATGCAAGAAGTCGGAATTTTTGAAGGGGACTTATTAGTTATCGACCGTGCAGAGCCTGCAGAAAATGGTGACGTTATTGTTGCTAACTTAAATGGTCTTTTTGTATGCAAACTACTTGATAAAACCAATGCACGGCTGCTTTCAGCTTCTTCTTTACATAAGCCTGTACAACTAACCTCTGCAGACGAATTTCAGCTAGAAGGCGTAGTAACGCTATCAATAAGAATGCACAGGCAAAGCCCAGAGTTACTAAAATGTATGCCTTAGTTGATGCTGTGTCATTTTATGCCAGTGCCGAAAAAGTATTCGACCCTGCTATTCGCTCCAAACCCGTGGTTGTACTTACCAATAATGATGGCTGTGTATGCGCTATTTGCCCTATTGCTCGGCGCTTAAATATTCCTAAATTTGGCCCGTACTTTAAAGTTAAGCATTTACTTGAGCAAAACAACGTTGTTATTCGCTCTAGTAATTACGAGCTTTATGCTGATTTAAGCGACAAGATGATGAATATTATTGGCCGCTTTTGCGATACACAGCACATATACAGTATTGATGAATCGTTTTTGCACTTTGATGGCTACACATCATTAATTAAAGACTGGCATGAATACGGCCATACAATAAGGCGCACAGTATGGCGCGAAACAAAACTTCCTGTAGGTGTTGGTTTTGGCCCGACCCCTACTTTAGCAAAAGCCGCTAACCACGCTGCTAAAAAGCTCAGTGGCTTTAATGGTGTTGCAGTAATAAATAGCGAGCAAACTCGCCAAGCTATTTTACAAAGAATGAGCTGCGAAGATGTCTGGGGAATAGGCCGGCGACTAGCTAAAAAGCTTAAAATAATGAATATACACACCGCTTGGGACTTTGCTCAGCAAAACCCTAAAGCAATGCGCCGTGCATTTAGTGTGGTTGTTGAACGTACAGTAAGCGAACTTAACGGGATAACATGTTTAAACTGGGATGATGTACGACAAGACAAGCGGGAGATTTATTCGACCCGTAGTTTTGGAGAGCGCATATGCGAGCCAACAGCACTTAAAACAGCGCTAATTAACCATGTAACCACAGTGGCTAATAAACTAAGAGCGCAACGTTCGCTCACCTACCAGCTTTATATTTTTGCAGCCAGTGGTGCGCACGAAAACAGATATTATAAAAAGTCGTTTGTGTATAAGTTCCCCTCACCCACTAACGACACTTGCGTGATGGCTAATGCTGTATCTGAGGTATTTAATAATATTTACCAACCGGGGATCCGATTTTATAAGTGTGGTGTGGGCGCGGTAGAACTAATATCAGAACAGTTTCAGCAAAATGACTTATTTAATAAGAGCCCTGATAATCCAAAGCTTATGCAATGCCTAGATACAATTAACAATCGATACGGAAAAGGGATGCTCAGCCTTGCAAGCAGTAAATTAAATGACCGATGGCACATGAATCGTGATTTTTTATCGCCGCAGTACACTACGCGTTGGCGCGATATCCCTAAAATATACTGCGAATGATTTACTACTTACTAGATGCTTTATTTGCTCTCGTCTGCTTTTTTAAATGTGCACTCTACACTAGGTTCGCTTAATGTATATTTTAGTGTGTTATCAGCTAAAAACTTGATACTTTGACTGATTGTTTTTTCGTTTGCAGGGTTTTCACAACGGCTCATTCTTAAACCGTTTTCAAGGCCATCACTTTTATATTTAAGCGTACTGGTTATAAAACAAAAGTTTGGTTTTTTAATAGTGCGAGTACCATTGTGGAGCGATCCAAATACAATTTGTTCTCCAAGTTTAAAACCTGCACTTAAATCACTTTCGTCTGTCAAACTCAAATCGCTATTAACGCATAACCCTGAATTGGTCGACACAACTTCGTATGCCCCCAGTTTTGACTTTAAAAACGGTATAAATCGTGTTTTATTACTCGGCTCAGAAAAAGCATTTGCACTTGTAAAAGCGACAGTTAATAAAGCGAGTGTTAAATATTTCATTTCGTGGGTGTATCCTCGTGAGTCAGCGTGTTAAATAATAGCAAAATGCCTAATCACTTAGCTTTTATAACTTTTAACAACTATAACAGAGATTTACTATAAAAGGAGAGAAGTCGTATTACAGGAGCGAGCGCGTGAGTAGGACGCGGAAGCTTTGCTCGGTTTTTATTATTCTTACATGGATGTAAGCCATTAGAATAACGCAGGAGCAGTTGTCGAGCCCACTAGGTTACAAATCTCACGCCGCGATTAAATCCTTCTTGGATTGAACAAATTCAACCACCAAAGGTAAACATGCCCTAGATACTCATTACAAACCATTTTGTTGTTAAGCACTTTATTTAATACGTACTTAAACAACAAAACGATTTATACCAATGCGCTTAATTGAAAGGGTAAATTGAACTCATTAGATTGTTTAACTAGTTATACGAATTGGTATTTATTTTATTGCCAGTACTTTGCAAATAATAAAGGGTAGCTTTGCTTTAAAAACTTAGGTTTGTCTTTAAAACGTTTACCTTTGGGCTCATCACTGCCAGAAGGGATAAACGGCAATTCGTCTTCGTTACGTTCTTCAAATAATAAACCGGCTATTAAGTCGTACTCATCAATGTACGGATAAGGCTGCTCGTTTAAGTAATAAACAGGTGTACACTGCGCTATAGAATCAGCATTTTCTAAGGCGTTTTCGAAAACTGTTTTACCGCGCGAAATTAACCAACATCTAAATTCGCTAAAGCCGTAATCGTCGTTACATCCAGCCATCACAAAAGCGGCACCAAATAAATCCCAAGTAAAACACTTGCGCATATGTATGCCAAAATGCTTATCAAAATCAATAAGGTGTTGATCGCTTAAATCATTAAGTTTAGTTTTTAGGTTATCGCTCACACTTTGCGGATCGAGCCCTAAATCAGGCGTTGTTACTAATTCCCAAAAAGCCTGTTCTGTTAACGCTGCCATTATAAAATCTCTTTTACTCGGCCAACTTGACCATCTTCTAAACGTACTTTAATGCCGTGTGGGTGATTTGGTGATTTTGTTAAAAGGCGCTCAACAACACCCTCAGTTAATGTGCCGCTGCGTTGATCTTCTTTTAATACAATATTTACTGTGGTACCTGGTGAAATTTGCGAACGCGTAGGAACAGCCATAATTTAAACCCTAAAAATAATTTATCTAATTATAACGTCCATGTGCTATCAAACCAACAAAAGCTCTGTTAATTGGCGGAAAATGAAATATGTGCTGGTTTTGCGTTCAGCTTAATACTCGTAAGCTCTTTGAGTATTATATTTGTTAATTCGTTAAGTTGCGGTTTTGCACTTTCAAGGGCTATATCATCATTAAAATAACACTGTACTTTTAACGTATTGGCCTCGTTATTTAAATCAATGGTATGCGTTAGATAATCAAAACCAATTACGCTTTCTTTTATTGCCTCGCATGCATTAGTAAGTGCTAGTCGAATGTGCTTATCGCGCTGCTTTTGAGTTTTAGTCATAAATATAAAGGTTACTTATTTAGTTTCTGCTTGTTGCTGTTTTTTAAACTCTTCGTAGTTAGAGTCTTGTTTATCTAGGCATTCGTAATATTCTTTGTCGGCTTTATAGTTACATTCATCAAGGCGCGCCGATTGAACTTCATGAAAACGCGCGTCAGAGCTACAACCAGCTAAAACACATAATCCAACAATAAGTAATGCGCTACTTTTTAGTTTATTGATAAACATTAAATTTCCTTACACTTTCTATATCGAAAAAGCGTTAAATTATTACAATATTATTGTATATTAGCGCCATAAAATCTTAATCTCCAAAGGATCTATTTCTATGATGTCGCAGTTACAAAAGTTGTTTCAGCGTATAGACAAAAGCAAGATATTTCAATCATTTGTTATAGCTGTAATTATTGTTTCTGCCCTGACAGTCGGTGCGCACACTTACTCACTACATCCTACCGTAGAGCTTGCTCTAAATTGGATGGACGTTGGCATTACCGCATTCTTTTTAATTGAGCTAGTAATCCGCTTTATTGCAAGTAAAGGCATAAAACACTTTTTTTCTAAAGGATGGAATATATTCGACACCATCATAGTATTGGGCAGTTTATATCCTGCTGCTGGATCTACTATGTTAATTGCTCGTTTACTGCGTATATTTAGAGTGCTGCGATTGGTATCGATGATCCCAGAGCTGCGCTTATTAGTTAACTCATTGCTTAAAGCCATTCCGCAAATGGGTTATATAGCCCTATTAATGTTTGTTATTTTTTATATATACGCTGCAATGGGCAGCATGATGTTTGCGGAAATAAACCCCGTACTTTGGCAAGACGTCTCAATCTCAATGCTTACCTTGTTTAGGGTGGCAACATTTGAAGATTGGACCGACATAATGTACGAAACAATGGCGGTGTACGAATTAAGCTGGATTTACTACCTTACGTTTATATTTTTAACCGCATTTGTATTTTTAAATATGATGGTAGGTGCCATTTTAGAAGTTATGAGTGAGGAGCACCGCAAAGCGCGAGAAGAGCTCGCAGACGACAGCTCATTACCTGCAACGCAAGGGCAAGTAAACGAACTAAAATCCCAAATTGCTGAGCTTAAAGAGCTATTGAGTAACCGCAAAAACTAATCTGATAAGAGTACTAAAGCACCCACTTAAAGTTTAAAAGTGGGTGCAGCTTAAACATTTAACTCAAACATGCATTCCCAAAGTGCTTTAATTCCCATTGTTATCAGGTTTGTTATCCGTATCTTCAAAAGAAATAACGTTATCTACTTTCATCTTAAACGCATCAAAAAAAGCATTTTTTAAAACCGAAGTAACTGCTTGGAAAGTCGAAACATCCGCATTATCTAATTGCCCTTCTATAGGAATGCGTGCAGCAACGAGTTTAGACTCATCGTTTTCGAGGATAGAGCCCAGTAAATCAACACTGCCTTCAAATATGGCCGTAAATATGCCGTCGTCATCTTTTTCTATATCTTCGCGCCACGAAAAAACACGCAAGTTTTGAACGCCCGCTTTTACATAACCATTTAAGTTATTATCTTTAGCCACAAGTTCCATAGCGCCATCAATGCCTCCCGCTTCAATATCAAACGGTGTATACACTTTAAATACAGTGTCTAAATTTTTAACTGAAAAGCGCTGTACCTCTGCGTTAAAATCAAAATTAGCCTGCTTGCTAAAAGGGTCTAATTTGCCATTAAGCTTCAAAGCTGCCTCGCCCATTAATGCTCCCTCTACGTTTAGAGTAGTCACAAGTGTTTTTGATAGGTTTTGCGCATTCGTTATATTTTTAATTTCGGCATTGATATTTGATATAAAAGTGGGGTTTTCACCACTGTTAGTTGAATTAACTAAGGTTAACTTGCCTTGCTCAATTGTTAAGGTATCAATAGAAAACAGTACTAAGTTATTGGCGAGCCCTACCCAGGTAGTTTCATCTTTTACTTGTTGATTTTGCTCAGAAGCATTGGGGTCTTTATCGTAAATAACTATCTCAGGACGCGTAAAAGCCATATTTGTGACTAAATTCCCTTTTAAAAGGGCTGACCACGCGAGTGAAAAATCGAGAGTTTGAATACTCAGTAAAGGCTTAGGAGCTGAAGTTGCATCAACAGCGTAAATTTCAACGTTGTCAATCGCGTAGGCACCGCGATATAAAAACAAATCTACATCACCAACATGTCCCGTAACACCTTGCGTATGCTTTAACTGATAATTTACGTAATACTGAACTACATAAGGCGCGGCTATTCGCGTTATTATAAGCAATACAATCAGCGCTATTACACCTTTAAAATATTTGGCGTGAAATGTTGTAGATGAAAAATGCATTCTAACTTCCTTTGCTAAAAACGAGGGCCTATTGACCTTTAAGGATTAAACTCTGTTCTATGTAGGGCTGCGTATGTTTGGCATTAATGCTGCGTTATCGCCTATTTATGAAGAACAACCACACAACATAGACTCAACCTTGCCTAAAAACCAAATGTACGGCTGCACATTTAATCTCGAAAGATAAACAGGCTCTAATTAGTTAAACTTTTTAATTAAGTACATAAATAAACGTGTAAAAATTACTAATATTTGTAACTTAAGTACCTGTTAGGTATAAAATTACAAATAGAGCAAAGCCATATAAGCTTAAAACTTTAAACTACAATCACTACAGCAAAGGATATACCACTATTCAAATACACCGCTTAATGAAGTGATTCCCATGCTTATCTATCTATAATTTTGCCAACTAATAACCTGCATTGATTCGAATAAACCGCTTTCATCTACTAAAGTAAAATTAACGCAAACAAGAATAAAAATACATGAACCCTGTTTTTTATATATTAGTTACTCTCTTTTTAACCAGTGTTATTTGGTCTGTCATATTTTTAATGTCGTGGTTTACGTTAGGTAAAAAGCAATATGCCATGCTTTGGACAATCGCATTCGCACTCTCTGCATGCCAATGGGCAACAATATTAGCAGAACCATTATTTGACTCTCACACACTATATTGGATGTTAGGAAGCAGCTTCTCAGTAGGCTCTGTGCTACTTGGTACATGGGGGCATTGCATTAGGGTAAATTCGAGTATAAAAATTCGCTATTTAATCATCTCGGCAATAGTAACTCTTGCTGCTGTTTATTATTTTACAGCCATAAATGTGCATGTTGGCTTATTTATGTCGTTGTATGTGTATTACGATGTGATCTTACTGATACTAAGTGCGGTTATTATTTTCAGGCATAAGCAAAAATCACTCCCTGCTGAAATAGGCGCTAGTATCACTTATTCGCTATGTGGATTACTTTTATTTGTTGCAGCAAGCATAGCATTACTGCAAGGCAGCCAAGTGAATGAAGAATATATAGCGCTATATACATTAATTAATTTTATGACTGTCCCTGCTGCTCATGTCGGCATGGCCGTATTTATGATATTCATAATGGCGTCTGATTTAGCCGAAAAAATGAACCATCTTGCAATGACTGATGTACTTACGGGCTGCTTAAATAGGCGTGGGTTTTATAATAAAAGCCAAGAGCAACTAAAAGATAAACTTAATAATTATAAGTACGTAAGCTTAATTTATTGGGATATAGATAAATTTAAAAAAATAAACGATGAGTTTGGACATGCAGGAGGTGATGTGGTGTTAGTAGAAGCGGCGAAAATAATGCAAGACTGCATAAATCCAGATGATTTGTTTGGCCGAATTGGTGGCGAAGAATTTACCTTATTAATAGCACGTAACGACGAGCCTACAGCTAAAGCATTCCCCGAAAAACTAAGAAACGCACTCGCCAGTAGTCCGATTCATTTTAATGATAAAGTAATTAATGTTACGGCAAGTTTTGGCGTAATAAATATTAAATGCAATAAAACCGCAATTGAAAGCGCAATAAATGAGGCAGATAAAGCACTCTATCATGCTAAAAATGGAGGGCGTAATCAGGTAGTTCATATAAGCGAATTAAGTCAATAAAAGTTCATTATAACTAAGGCCTACCTATCTTTTTAGGTTGAATTTTCGGCAGAATCTTTAGGCAAATAGCATTAAAAAAACGAGGCGGATTGCTCCGTTTTAAGTTATTTTCATATGAATGTAAGCTAATAGAATAACACAAAAGAAGTTACCGCTCGCAGCGAGCCAGAAGCACACGGCACGCTTAAATCGAACCTAGATAAAACAAACTTTGTGCCTGAAAAGTCAGCGCTCTAACTAATAAGTTTAAGCGCATCGGCAAATCTAACTGGTTTACTGAATATAAAACCTTGATACTTATCAATTTGTAAGCTTTGTAATAACGTTAACTGAGCTGTATTTTCTACGCCCTCAGCTATTACCTGGCATCCAATCATATGCGACATGTTAGTTACCGCAGATACAATACTTTTATCTTTTGAGCATTCACAAATGTTATCAATATAAGATTTGTCTATTTTAATGTAATCAACTGACAGCTCTTTTAAAACCGATATAGAAGAAAACCCAGTACCAAAATCATCAATAGAGATACGCACACCGGTATTTTTTATGGCCGTAATCACTTTTGACAAATACGGTAAATTTTTGATCATGACTGTTTCTGTTATCTCTAAATGCACATTGTATGGTTTAACTGCGTATCTATTTAAAAGCGCAACTAAAAAATCTAAAAAATTATGGTTTTCTAGTTGCAACACCGACACATTAATCGACAATCCAATCTTACTATTCACAGCGTTTAACTTACTTAAACTCGCGATAGCTTGTTCTAGTACAAATTCACCTAATATATTAATTTTTCCATATCGCTCTGCAATATCTATAAATTCTGAAGGGGGAATAAATTCATCATTAAACTGCCAACGAAGTAGTACTTCAAACGTGGTTATTTCATTTGTACTTATATCAACAATAGGTTGATAACACAGATGAAAGTCACCTTTTTCTACGCACTCTTTAATTGAGCTGCGAAGTACTTCTTCTCTTTTAAGCGATTCATGCATTCGCTCGTCAAATACCGATATTTCATTACGGCTTTTCTTACCTTCATACATAGCAACATCAGCGTATTTAATCGCGTCTTCAAGATTAAAGTTTTCACGCGTAAAATACAGCCCAACCTTAAAAGAAGGGTTTACTTGATAGCTATCCATGCTTACTGTTTTCGTTAAAGTTTTAACTAATCTAAAAACACAGTCAAAAAGTTCGTCTTCGGTGTTACTACGAGAATAAAAAATAAACTCATCCCCTCCCCAACGACAAGCAATAAAATCGCCCTGAGTTTGTGTTTCAACTAATCGTTTACCTGTTTGGGCCAGAACAAAGTCACCAAAATCGTGACCGTATTTATCGTTGATGATTTTAAAGTCATCCATATCTAAAAATAAAACGGCTTTAATATCATCATTTTGATTGGCTAAATCAAGTTCAACATTAGAAACAAAGCTCCCCCTGTTAAACAATTTAGTTAAATTATCTTTTTGCTCTAAAAGGATTATTTGTTCGGTACGAAGTTGCACTTCGTTTTCTAAGTTTTCAATAAATTGATCTAACTTAAGTTCATTATTAATTGATGACTTTACATCTTTAGCAGAACGTACAGCGGTAACAAAACACAAAATAAACCATAAAACGAGCCCTAAAATACCTAGTACATTCTCATCTTCAATAGGCTGTAAGAGTAATAAAATACTAAAAGGAACCAGTAAACAGGTTATATACGACAAGGAGGAACGAATATCAGAAGCTAAAACATTTACACCGCCACCAGCAAGGGAGCTAAAAACAACGAGTGATACAAACTTCTCCTGCATTGGCATATTTTCATAAAACAAAATGGGGAAAGCAGCCCATGTTAAAGCCGTTAATAATAAACCTATAAAATACAGATGATATTTAAAAGCATGGGTGTTGTTAACAAATACATGGCTGGCTATTCGAAGTAATGAAATAAATGATAACGTAAAAAGCCAGTAAAGTTTTTCTTGCGAGGCGCTGTGGTTAATACTGCTAAAAATAAGAAAACAAGAAACAACCGTGTTTATAGCAATTGCAGAACTAAAATAGGAGCTAACAAATGCTAATCGCTTATTGGCAAAGTTATTTATATGAGAGGTCATTAATGTTACTTGAATAGGCTGTTGCACAATGTAAACAGTTTACTTAAGTTCAATAATAAACAACAGTGAACATTCATAAAAAAGTATTGTTTAAGCCTCTTAAGCGGTTTTATAAGCCATTAAACTAAAAAGGGCTGGCAAATTGCCAACCCCTTTTGTTAATACTGATTATATATTATACCAATTCGCTTAATTAAGTGATCTATTTTGAGGGAAGAAAAATCGTGTCGATAACAAGGCAAAGATTTCGTTATTTAGTTGTTCTATATCAGAAATATTTAACGTAGTTAGCGTCAGATTTAACCCCTCAAATTGATTAAGTATTATTGCGAATTGGTATTACTCACCATCAACAATTATGCGTAGCATACGACGAAGTGGCTCTGCCGCTCCCCACAAAAGCTGATCGCCTACTGTAAATGCGCTGATGTATTTTGGCCCCATCGCTAATTTACGAATACGGCCAACAGGAATTGTTAAAGTGCCTGTTACTTTAACGGGTGTTAAGTCTGTTGCGCTAATTTCACGCTCGTTAGGAATAACCTTAACCCACTCGTTATGAGACGCTAAAATTTCTTCAATTTTTTCTACGCTAATATCTTCACGTAATTTAATGGTCATCGCTTGTGAATGACAACGCATAGCGCCAATACGTACACATAAACCGTCAATAGGCACTGGTTGCTTTGAAGAACCTAAAATTTTGTTCGCTTCAACTTGCGCTTTCCATTCTTCTTTAGACTGACCGCTTGGCATAGGTACGTCAATCCACGGGATTAAACTGCCCGCTAATGGCACACCAAATTGGTCTTGTGGTAAGTCTTTTGACGCCATTGTTTCACTTACTATTTTATCAATTTCTAAAATAGCAGAGCTTGGGTTATCTAGTTTATCTGCAACACTTGCATGAATAGCGCCCATTTGTGCAATAAGCTCTTTCATATTTCGTGCACCAGCGCCCGACGCCGCTTGGTAAGTCATTGGGCTTACCCATTCAATTAGGTCTTGCTCAAATAAACCACCTAATGCAAGTAGCATCAGCGATACAGTACAGTTACCGCCCACAAAGGTTTTAACGCCTTGCTCTAAGCCTTGTTCAATAACATCTTTGTTTACGGGATCAAGCACTATAATGCTGTCCTCACTCATACGCAGCGCTGAAGCTGCATCAATCCAGTAACCATCCCAACCCGACTCTCGAAGTTTTGGATATACCGCATTGGTGTAGTCACCGCCTTGGCAAGTAACAATAATATCCATTTTAGCAAGTTCGCTAATGTCACTTGCATCAAGTAATGGTTTTGCGTCGCCTGCTATATCTGGGCCTAGTTGACCCGCTTGTGAGGTGGTGAAAAAGGTGGTGTCGATATGGGCAAAATCACTTTGCTGCTGCATACGTTCTAATAACACAGAGCCAACCATGCCACGCCAACCGACTAATCCTACTTTTTTCATTGTTTGTTCCACTGTTTGATTCATAAAAGATGCCTTAATACATTAAAAATTAAATTCATTGCGTGAGATTTAATTTTCATTAACGCTAAACTAACACTGGCTGAAAGCTAAAACTAGCGAATAAAACAGAACTTAAATATTTTTCATACTGAGCATAAACACAAAAAAGCTCTGTATTAAAATACAGAGCTAATAGATAGTGAAGTTTATTATTTCATTCCTTGAGTTTTATTTTAAATAAAGCTTAAAACTCATAGCTATAACTTAAACTAAACTCAGTGCCGGTGTCTTGTCCCCAAAGGGTAAGACCTTCTTGTTCAATTTCTTTTTCTTGGCCAAGCATATTCTTAACCTTAAAATTAACTTTAGAGTTAAAGTTAGGGAAGTAAGAATAAACTAAATCAACTGAATGAAACGACTTTTCTTCGGCATCTTCATTACCACGTGTACCAGGTACAATTATACGAGGACCAAACACATTATAAATTAATGAAGTAGAGTGAAATCCATCATCCGAGTCATAGCCCATTTGTAAGTTTGCAACCCACTCAGAATGACCAACTAAACGACGCTCATTGTTAGTTACAATATTCGATACCGTATCGGCCTCAAGGGCTTCTTTAAGCTGTGTTTCAAACAGTGAGTCAACACCGTCTGAATCATTAATCCCCAAATTAACACTTGAGTCAGATAGCGTAACGTTGCCTGACAAAAATGCTGAAGACCAATCTTTATTTATAAAGCCAAAGTCAGTTAAAAAATCAACTTCAATACCCGACAATTTACCCGACTGAGCATTTGCTGTTAATAGCTGTGGAGATGCTCCCCCTACGCCCGCAAGCTCAACCATTTCAATTGGGTTTTCAATGTCTTTATAAAACAATGCAACAGAAAGATTATTACCTGATGGCATATACCATTCAAACCTAAAATCAACATTTTTTAAATTAGAACTTTGTAAACTAGGAGATCCTCTCACTAGAAACTCAGTTAACGGGTCAACAAAGAAAGAAGAGCTTACATCACGTAGATCAGGGCGAATGGTTGTTTCACTTAAATTTAAGCGAAATTGCATTTCTTCATCCATGATGTATGTAACAGCTAAAGAAGGAAAAAAGTTATCTTCATTAATAGCTACATCTTGGATTTCTTGTAGCGTATTTTCAAAGAAATTAGTATGCGCTTCATAGCCGACTGATACTTGAGAAAAATCTTCCCATCGAACGCCACCAGTAAAACGCCAAGTGTTTTGATAGAAGTAATCGGCCATAAAATAATAAGCATCTAATTTATGCGCTGCACTGTACTTATCACTATCAGTGGTCCCGTCATCAAAAATACCTGAGCCAGTTACACTTGCATAAAAAGCGTCATTCGCCGTGTTTTCATCCGCAAAAATATCGCTTACGTTAGAACCGAACGAGTACTCATCGCTTATACCACGGTGCGTAATGCCAAACTTCACATTACTTGCATCACGTTTTTTCTCTGAAAAATCGCCGCCTATTTTTAACTCAAGCTCATAGCCGTCACCATAAAAAGGCATACCCATATTCCAACCAAATGTTTCAACATCGTCGTGTAATACTTGATACTCACGGGTGATATTTGTTGCAGCTACATCTTGTAGTTGTTCAGATTCAAGCACGCCATCAACTAAATTTTGCTGATAAACAACATCTAAACCACCTGGTGCATTACGGTTTGCTCGACTTAAACCGCCATACCAATCAAAAAATAAATTATTTAGCTCTGGAAAGTTGTGCGTCCCCTTAAGCTGAGTCGAAAACATTTCGCGCTCTTCGTACGTAATATCTACTCGGCGTAATTCGGTGACACCTTCTTCGGTTTCATTTGCATCAAAGTAATCGCGGTTACGTACGCGGTCACTCATGTCATGAAGTGCAATATTAGTAAGCTCAAACTTATGGTTTGAATTTAACTCATATCCTAAATTTAATGTACCGCTCCAACGTACATTTTGCTCAGTCGATGTACCATCGTAATACTGGGCAAAACATTTGTCTTCACAGCCTAAGCTACCAAGGCTTGAGCCGCTTTGCTCTTGAACTACTTCCCATTCGTTATCGTAAGATACGGCTGCAAGCACACCAAAAGTACCGGCCTCACTTTCAAATCTATCACCTAAGGCAATAGAGAAGTTCATAGCAGGGTCAACATCCTTTTCTGAAATACCTACATCCCAATCAAGCGATTGAATCAGGATTTTACGCTCAGCTAACGTAGTGTTTATATTGCCCTCAAGACCAGCATCACTGGTAAGCGCAGTAGTAAACACATCCGATAATGCTCGTGAACCATCATCTCGACCCATCCAGTCATCATCACCGCCACTGTAAAAGTAACCGGTATCGCTATTAGAAGTATTGTACGATGTACCCACTTGTACTTTTAATAAAAAGTCAGAAGGAATTGATTTAGTGCGAATATTTACATTACCACCACCAAAATGCGCTGGCATATCCGGTGAAAATGACTTTTGTACACTCAAGCTTTCAATAATTTCAGATGGAAATAAATCCAAAGGAACCACTGAGCGAGTAGGATCAGGACTTGGTACATACATGCTATTTAGCTGAGTACTAGAATAGCGTTCACCTAAACCACGCACATAAATAAATTTGCCGTCGACTAACGTTAAACCAGTAACACGACGAAGTGCAGAGGCGGCATCGCTATCACCAGTACGTGATATTTGGTCTGCACCCATAATATCAGCAACAAACGCTTGGTTTTGACGTTCTTGCAGTACAGCACCCGCACTGCCCTTTAATCGTTGCCCTACAGCAACAACTTCTTCTATTTCTTGCTCTTCTACTTGCTGCTCAGCAGCCGTGGCTGTATTTACTGATAAACCAAGTAACGCAGCCATTACAGCGTAGTTTAACTTTGATAAAGCAAGTGTAGAGGGTTTAAAAGATTTCATTTTTATACTCCGAAACAAAACAAGACATTAGCCGAGCTTTCGCTCGGCTATAATGTGGTTTGGGTTAAAGGCCTACTTTTACCCAACCTGCTGTCCAGTCTGTTTGTGCATCCATCGCACCAATGTAATCTACAGAATCAAAGTAACTATCTAAGCTTGATGAATCAAAGCCATTACCAAGTAATAACGACTCAGCAGTTGGCATATAGCCATTATCTGCAAGCCCAAGGTCAGCGGCTACTTGAACTGAATTGCCTGTTTGTCCTAAGAACCAAGATTCAACATTACCTGTACCAATTGCTTGTGTACCAAAGTTGTTAGCGGTTTCACACGCAACAACTGAGTGAGTAACAGTTAATGTACCGTCCTCTGCTCGCGGCGCTGAATCAGAGCCTACTCGTAAACAGTTTGAATAGTCTGCCCCGCCTGTAACCACTACGTTTTTAAGCATACCCGCAGTACCTGCACGTAAGCGGATACCATTCACACCCACATTACCAATAATTGTTACATTAGAGATAGTTGGCATTGTTAGTGGCGTTGCACTTGAATCAAACTCAGAGTTATCAGCTTCAATTGCATTGTCGCCCTCAGAGTCTGATTGTTTAATCAGTACATATTGCGCTTTACCCGTCCAACCGAATGACCAATCAAGTGAATCATCGCCTATGCTTGTTAAAACAAGGTGACTAATATTTGCAGTACCACCAAAAAATTCAACACCATCGTCTAGATTTTCATGAACGTGAATGTAATCTAGTTCAGTCTGACGACCAACACCCGCAAGTGTAATACCGTTAAGTTCATCGCCATTACCCAGCGTTTTACCCGCTTGCTTAACTGCAACATACTTTAGCGTACCTGAATTATCTTCAGGGTCATTACCACCGAACTGGCCTGCGTCACCTTCAGCAGACACACCACAGTTTGCAAGTTCATCTGCGGTAGCTTCACCTTGTTGGTCGCCACATGAGTTAGCAGGTGCATTACCCAATAATACTAAACCGCCCCATTGACCAATCGTAGTTTCGCCGCCCGTCATATCCTGGATTGACGTCATAGTAATTGGTTGATTTACACTGCCTACCGCTTCAATTTTAGAACCACGGCGAACAACTAAGAAGTCATCACCCGACTCACCAATTAACGTTGTACCAAACTGAACATAAAGTGTTGTGTTGTCAGCGCGGTCATTACCAACGGCTGTACGTCCTTTTAAAATCCAATGCGCATCGTTAGTCAGTGTTACATCAGATGTAAATACAACATCAGAGGTTAATTGATATACAGGTTTGTCTGTAATTGTAGGAAAGCTAGCAGAAACATCTGTTGCAAGTCCTTGTGCTAATGCATTAGCAATATCGTCAGGAAAGCTTGGTGTAATAGCAACTGTCCAACCATCCATCCAATTATTATCGCCATCGAATGCGCCGATGTAATCTGTTTTGGTAAAGAACGAGTCAAGCTCAGATGAATCCCCACCAGCACCTAATAAAGGTGAACCCGATTTTGGTGTAAAGCCGTCTGTCGCTAAATTAAGTGCTGAAGCCGTAAGCGTTAAGTTACCCGTTTGACCTTCAAACCAAGACTGCACATTGCCACTACCAATTGCTTGTGAACCAAAGTTATTATCTTCATTACATGCAACAGCTGAGTTTTCGATAGACAACTCACCCGATTCTGCATTAGCAGCAGAGTCTGAGCCTACACGTAAACAGTTTGAGTAACCTTCAGGGCCCGTTATAACAACATTTCGTAGAACGCCCGCTGTACCTGCACGTAAACGAACACCGTTAGTACCATCAGCACCAACAATTGTTACGTTAGAAATAAGCGGTTTAGTCAATGGTGTCGCATTTGAATCGAATTCTGAGTTATCAGCTTCTATTGCGTTATCACCCTCAACTGAACTTTGTTGAATATAGATATTTTGTGCACGACCCGACCAACCAAATGACCAATCGAATGCATCGTCGCCAATATCAGTTAGTACAATGTTACGAACATTAACTGTGCCACCAAAAAACTCAACACCATCATCTAGGTTTTGGTGAATTTGAATGTATTCAACTTTTGTTTGTGAACCAACACCTGCAAATGAGATACCGTTAAGTTCATCGCCATTACCCAGCGTTTTACCTGCATGTTTAACAACAATATAACGAAGAACACCTGAGTTATCATCGCTAATATCACCACCAAACTGACCAGCGTCACCCTCAGCTGATACACCACAGTTAGCTAATTCTTCAGCTGTCGTTTCACCGGTTTGATCGCCACACGAGTTAGCGGGTGCATTACCTAATAATACTAAGCCGCCCCATTGACCAATCGTTGTTTCAGCGCCTGTTACATCTTGAATAGATGTCATAGTGATTGGCGCGGTTGCATTACCATTGGCATTAATTTGTGAACCACGACGTACAACTAAAAAGTCATCACCTGTTTCACCAATTAGCGTTGTACCCGCTTGAACATATAATATAGTTGCATCTGCACGGTCATTACCAACTGCAGTACGACCATTTAAAATCCAATGTGCATCGTTAGTAAGCGTTACATCCGCTGTAAATGTTGTATCTTCAGTTAAACGGTATACTGGTTTATCTGTAATTGCTGGAAATTCACTAGAAACATCTAATGCTAAGCCTTGTGCAAGCGCGTTATCAATATCAGTAGGGAAGCCGCCATTAATACCGACAGTCCAACCTTCCATCCAGTTAGTTGATCCATCAAAAGCACCAATTTGACCATTTGCAATAAGCGGTGAACCAGCAAGTGGCGTGTAACCGTCATCAGCAAGCATAAGCTCTGCAGGCGTAAGTACTTGGTTACCATCTTGTCCTTCAAACCAAGATTGTACATCGCCACCGTTAATTACTTCACTACCAAAATTATTTGCCGTTGTTTGACACGCCACAATAGAGTTTACAATCGTTAGTGTGCCATCTTCAGCGCGAGGAACTGAATCAGACCCTACACGTAAACAGTTTTCGTAAGTAGCAGGACCCGTTACAAATACATTTTTAAGAGCGCCCGCAGTACCAGCGCGTAGACGAATACCATTATTACCTTCTGCACCGACGATTGTTACGTTAGATATAGTAGGCAGTGTTAATGGCGTGGCGCTTGAATCAAACTCAGAGTTATCAGCTTCAATAGCGTTATCGCCTACGTTAGCCGCTTGTTGAATGTAAACATTAGTAGCCGAACCCGTCCAACCAAAAGACCAATCAAGTGAATCATCACCAATGTTAGTCAGCACTACATTACTTACATTAACCGTACCACCAAAAAACTCGATACCGTCATCAAGGTTTTCGTGAACCTGGATATAATCAACCGTAGTTGCAGAGCCAACACCGGCAAATGTAATACCATTTAACTCATCACCATTACCAAGCGTTTTACCTGCTTGCTTAACAAGTACATATTTTAGAGTACCTGAATTATCATCACTGATATTTCCACCGAACTGACCTGCATCACCTTCAGCTGACACGCCACAGTTAGCAAGTTCGTCTGCTGTTGCTTCACCTTGTTGGTCTCCACATGAGTTTGCAGGTGCATTACCAAGTAATACCAAACCACCCCATTGGCCAATTGCTGTCTCGCTACCCGTAACATCTTGAATTGATGTCATCGTAATTGGCTGGCTTGCAGTGCCGACTGATTCAATTTGTGAACCTCGACGCACAACTAAAAAGTCATCACCTGACTCACCAATAATCGTTGTACCTTGCTGAATATAAAGCGTTGTACTATCTGCGCGGTCATTACCCACAGCAGTACGACCACTCACAATCCAATGTGCATCATTAGTTAATGAAACATCAGCAATCAATGTTGTATCAGCACTTAAGCGATACACTGGTTTATCTGTTATTGCTGGAAATTCACTTGAGACATCCGTTGCTAAGCCTTGAACAAGTGCATTGTCGATATCAGCAGGGAAACCCGTAGTTGCATTTTGCGAATCATCACGCGATGATGTTTCATCTACTGTACCACTGCCACCTTCAACAACATTAGTAACTGTGTCGCCTTCATTTATTGTTGTGTCGCCTTCAGATACTACTAAGTCACCACCACAACCCGCTAAAGATACTGCAGTTGCAATCAAACTAACTTTAAATAAGTCAGATAATTTCATTGTTCACTCCGTTAAAGTATTTAATTATTTTGTTAAGTGCTTTAAATAAACTCAAGTCACCTTAAAACATTAAGTAATGCTTTAAGGTCACTTGAGTTATCAGCAGCGCCTACCTTACGGTAGCTATATGACATTACAGTTACACTTTAATAAACATAAGATGACAAAGTTATTTACATAAAATTCAAGTGGTTAATTTATTAAAAACATAAAAAAACCACACTAAAAATAGTGTGGTTTGGATTTGCGATTATGAAATTATATTTAAAAGTTATTACTAAAGCTTAAAGCAGTGCCGTTCTTAATGTTTCTGCATGCACTTTCTCGCGCTTTACATATTTAATCCATTGCTGCGCTAAACGCTGTGATTTTTTATGTTTTTCGGCTTGTTCGAACGCTAAAATAGATGCATCAAAATTTTGTAAGTTGTACTGAGCCATACCCAAGGCAACAAATGCATTTGATTCAAAATCAAGTGAGCCTTTATTAAGTGCTTTACGCGCTGCGTCGGCCGCTTCCTCGTATTGCTCAGTATTAACATATACTTCAGCTAAGCGTTGGTCATATTTACCACTGGGTGATAAATCGGCTGCTTTTACAAAGTATTTTATTGATTTTTCGTCTTCTTTTGCTTGGATCATCGCCTCAGCTACAAAGGCATAGTTTTTAGCGTTTTGCTCTGCAATCCCTTTTTCAATCGCATCACTCATAACGTCTGCGGCTTTAAATGCTAAGCCGTTATATAAATACACTTGCGCTAATTGACGTAAATCAGACTTAGAGGTTAAAAATCCTTGCTGATAAGCCGCTTCAATTACCGCCAACTGCTGCTTTTCTTGCCCTGTTTCACCATACATACCTGATAACTGTACCCAATACTCAGGCTTGTTATAAAGCTTTACCATACGCTCAAGTACTTCAACAACTTTGTCAGTTTGATTAAGTGAGTAGTACATGGCACGCTGTAGTACTAACCAGTTTTCCTTAGGGATTTTGCCTTCGCTGTCGCTTAAAGCAATCACTTGAGATATGTACTCAAGCCCTTTTTTATAATCCTTTAACTGATAGTATGTTTGAGCCCTTAACAAGTAATAGCCTTCTGTTTTAGGCTTAGTGTTAATAGTGTCCCAGTCATCTAAAAATGCGATAACTTTAGTGTAATCACTATTAGCCATAGCTAGTTGCGCTAAACTAAAGGTAGTACTTAAACGAAGCGACTCAGGAATGGCTTCCTCTGCTACGACCTTTTCAAACGAAGCTATCGCTTTTGGTAAATCGTTTTCGTTGTAATAAATAAACCCATAAAAATTATGCATCATCGCAATTTCGTACGAGTTCATGCTCGATGAACGCTCATTAATGCTATCAAGCGCTTCAAGGCCTGCTTTAACATCGCCATCATCAGCGAGTTTTTGTGCACGTGCGAGTTGGCTGTAGACCTTTTCACGAAGCGCTGGTACACGTTTTGTTTTTTGCTCTTGCTCTGCATATGCCGTAGCTACACTTAGCCCTGGTATCAGGCTTAGAGCACTTGGTGTAACAATACTTGTACTGATCGCAGCGGTACAAAATAGTGTTAATTTAAAAAATTTAGCTGTAGGGCTTAATTTCATAACAGATTTAATAAATAGTTTCATAATCGCCTCGCATTACTGTCCGTATACTCGTGGTTAATTACTAAATTAACCGCTGATTTGGAAAGATATTTTGTTCTGAACACCCGCCACTTCAACGGCTTCACCGTTTACTACGCGGGGTTTATATTTAAATTTAAGGGCTGCATCCATCGCGGCTCTATCAAAGAGTGACTCAGGCTCTGCTTTAACCACTTGTGGGTCGCGTACAGTGCCTTGTTTAGTTACTATAAATTCAACAATAACGTAGCCTTCGATACCTCGCGATAATGCGCGACGAGGATAAACAGGCGCCACTTTAACAATGGGTAAATACTCACCATCACTTGTTTCAAGTGCTAACCCGCCGGCTAAATTTACATCCGCATCAACGTTTGCACCAAAGTCAAAGTTGTTAGCATTAGCTGTAGCATCACTATTTTGCATTTGCGGTGATTCCATTGGTGGTGGCGGCTCTTTTGGTGTTGGTGGCTTTTGTGGCTTACGCTCTTTTTTTTGTACGGTTTCTTCTTTTTTCAAGCGAACAAAATCAAGTACGTTACCCTTTACCGGATCCGTCATAGCGCCTTCACCGCCAGTGATCAGTGCCTGCATGCCTAAAAACAACATAAAGGTCACTACACCAGCTATCACTAATGCAACTAAATATCGCAACATAACTAGCCCTTAAGACGCATCTTGTGCGGCAATTGATACATCAAATGCGCCCGCCGCGCGCGAGGCATCCATCACCTTTATTAACATTTCGGTAGTGGCTTTTTTATCCGCTTGAATCACAACGCTACCTTGTGGATTTTCTGCTTTTAAACGCTCGATATTGGCTTGTACTGCGCGTACATCAATTTGACGTTTATTAATCCAAATTTCACCTGTATCTGAAATCGCCACAAGGATATTTGCACGCTCTTTTTTAACCGCTGTTGCGGCTTCTGGGCGGTTAACATCAATACCGGCTTCTTTAACAAAAGAGGCAGTTACAATAAAGAAAATAAGCATGATAAATACAACGTCTAGCATTGGGGTCATGTTTATTTCTTCAGCTTCATCTTCTTGAAATAGGTTTCCTAACGGGGCTCTCATTTTTATTCTCCTAGGATGAGCGACTTTATATAAGCCGCTTATCAAAATTTTGCTTAATGGTCTAAAACCATGCTGTCTTGTAGTAGTTCTACTTCGCGCTTAGCTTTTCGTTGTAAATACGTTGAGGCAAATACCCCAGATAACGCACCTACCATGCCTGCCATTGTCGGGATAGTTGCTTTAGATACCCCTGACGCCATTGAACGCGCACTCCCTGTGCCAGTAATTGCCATTACATCAAACACTTCTATCATGCCCGTTACAGTGCCTAACAAACCAAGTAGTGGGCACAAAGCAACCATCACATTAATCAAAGAAAGATTGGTGTTTAAGCGCATACCTGCTCGCGATATCATCGCTTCGCGTATTTGCTCTGCATTCCAGCTATCACGTTCTGCACGGTTAATCCAATTGGCTTTTAGAGCATGTTTATAGCTTCGAAAACCGTTGAAAAAGTAAATAAATCGCTCGAGTATCAATAACCACATCGCGAAGATTAACACCCCGATGACCAAGAGAACTTGGCCACCAGTGTCGAGAAAATCACGGATAGCATTGATTGAGTCAATCAATAGCACCATGGTTTATGCTCCCTTCTCGCTTCGCTCTGCAATAATACCGGCGCTCTGCTCTTGAATAGTTAACAAAATATTTTTAGCGCGCGTATTAAGTAAGGTGTATAAAAATACCGTTGGTATTGCTACCACTAAGCCTAGTACCGTTGTTACTAGTGCTTGAGAAATACCACCCGCCATTAATTTAGGGTCGCCGGTACCAAATAAGGTGATTGCTTGGAATGTATTGATCATGCCTGTTACCGTACCTAATAAACCTAACAGCGGTGCAACAACAGAGATGATTTTAATAAGTGTTAAATTACGCGTCACTTTTGGCATTTCACGTAAAATAGCTTCACTTAATTTAAGCTCAAGTGTGTCGTGTGAAACACTTGGAAATTGATCTTTTACTTTCATTACGCGTCCAAGCGGATTGTCATCACGTGCAACTGAATCTTTAAGTTGACGACGAATTTTACCGCCCATAATCAATAATGAGAAAAAACGCTCTAGTGATATAAGGAGTGCAATAACACCCACGCCTAAAATCACATAACCCACTGTGCCACCTTGATGAACACGTTCTTGTGTATCAGGTGCTTGTACTAATAAACCAAGAATAGATCCACCTGTTGGGTCAAGTGCAAATTGCACTACACCACTTTTAGTGCTTTGTAGCTCTTCTGCTGTTGCAGTAAAGCGCGATACAGGTTGGCGTGTTAATTCACTCAAAGAATTAGTCGAGGAATTAAACTCTAAATATTTACCGTTTGATATAAGGTTAAATGCGCCCACTCGCACAACTTCTTGCTGTGCTTTAGTACCGCCTTCAACAATGACACTTGCGTTAAAACGACTTACTTTGCCTTGCTCGGTCATTTCGCGCTGTAGTTCAAACCATACTTTCTCAATATCTTCTATTGAAGCAAGTTTTGAAGTTGAACCCATTTTTTGAGCAAGGTCATCCATAAACGTACTACGCCCAGCAATCTGGGAAGATATAATTGATGTCGCAAACTTATTACTAGAATCACCTGCTACTTGCTGTAACACGCCAAACAATTCTTTAAGGGAACCCATTCGTTTAGAAAGCGTGTCTGTTAAGTTAGCAAGTTTTACTTCATTTTCTTCAAACTGCGTTTCTAAGCGCTCAGATTCCACCAGCATTTGATTACGCTTTGCTTGGGTATTTTTAAGCGTTTGTACTTGCTCGTTTTGACGAGCAGTAAACTCTTGTTCGCGCTGCTTATTTTGCTCGCTTTGAGCTGATTGGCCATTTTCGAGCGTTTTAAGTAATGAATCTAGATTCATAGGCTCTGCCGCTATACTTGCACCAGTAATGCTTAGGCTTGCAGCAAAAAGAGCTATTTTTGTCATTTGAGTAAACAATTTCATTTTTAACCTCTTATTCTGCTGCATGTACTGGCAGAGTTAACATATCTGGGGCAAGTTGCTTACGCGCAATACGTAAGCCTTTATTAATTTGGCTTATTGTAGAGTCTGGTAATGCTTCAAATGATTTTGTATCTGCATTCCAACTACCTGCTTTTTTACCATCGCGTGTTAAGTAAATAAGCTCTAAACGGCCAATGCGTAAAAAATCGACTTCACGCTCTTTGTCATCCACGTTTAAAAGTGCGGTATAGGCTTCAATAGTGCGCCCGTAGTCTACTTCTACTTGATAGGCTTCAAGTACACGGCGAAATTTTTCACTTGAATTGATATCTGCACGATTCATCATTTCATTTAAAGATGTAACACGCTTAGTGCGCTCATCAGCTAAAAATGGAATATCTAAAGATACAAACTGCTCAAGGCCTTCAATCATTCTAAGCATTAGCGGCGTAATTTGACGTTCAATAATAGAAACCTGATCCATAGACAGGTTTAAAGATTCCATCTCTTCTACTTGATTATTTAACTGTTTAGTTAGCTGAGCGTTGTAAACAGCTAAACCATCAATTTCTTTATTGAGGGTTTTAAATTGCTGTAAACGTCCTTGCATTGAATCTGCAATCTTGTCTATTTTTGTTTGTGATTGCGCAGCTGATTTATTAATTTCACTGCTTTTATCAATAACCTTATCTAAATCGTTTGCGTGTACTGCTGCACTTGCGGCCACAATACCAGCTAAGATTAATGGTTTAACGCCTTTCATCGCATACACCTTTACTCGTTAGTTAGCGGATTTGCTAGTTTGTTTTTTTAGGTCATAAACTTTGTTATATAAATAATTTATGACTTAATAATTTCAATGAGCAGGAGTTTATAGATGAAACATGACAAGGATGTTGCGCAAAAAAGTCGCTTTTATGACAGTGGTAATAATTAAGACTTACGAGGGGGTTTTTAAGATGATAAGAGCATTTGTTAGCCAAATGCCCTATAAACAGGCTGGATTATTTTAAAATTGAATTAATTTGATTAAGGGAATAATGCCAATCGGTGTAATTTATTTCAATTGGGTATGCTTTATTACCTTTAATAAGCACTAGTGAGGGAAAACCTTGGATTGGTAGTGTACGAACAAAGGATAACTCAGCTTTAAATTCATCATTAAGCTCGCTTGACGTTAGCTGCGCGGTAAACTCATTTTTATCTAAGCCAATTTTTTCAGCCAAACTAATTAATGTACTTTCATCTGACGGGTTTTGCGCATTTAGGTAATAAGCATTTTGAATTGCAGCCACCATTTGAGCTTCTTTATCCGCTTTACGCGCTATAAGTGCGGCTCTACATGCGGGATACGTTGAACGCCTTGGCTGGCAATCGCGCCAAAAGTTATAATTAAATTGCGTACCTAACTGCGCTGAAATTTTATGCCAAGTACCCTCAAGCATCTCTTTCATATTTTGCGGCATTGGGTCTTGGCTATCAGGTGCTAATCCACCTACTTTATATTCAATTGCTACTTTACCAGCAAGCTCTGATTTTAGCTTAAGCCAGGTTGGTGAGTAACCCCAACACCAGCTACACATTGGGTCATGAATATATATTAATTTACTTTGAGACATATTAATCCTTCAACTAGTTCGAGACGACACTATTACGACCAGCAGCCTTTGCACTATAAAGAGCTTCATCAGCTTGTTTTAACGAATCATCATAATCAGTTACTTTATTTACTTGGGAAATACCAATACTACAGGTGATTGAAATACGCTGCTTGTCATCAGTAAATATAACGTGCCCTGCAACAGCCTCTCGAAATTTGTTTGCTATTACAGTGGCTGTAGCAACAGTAACCTGCGGTAAAATAACAACAAACTCCTCACCGCCATAACGGGCCTTTAACGCAGTTGCCAAAAACTGAGATTCAAGGAGCTTGGTAAATTCAATCAATACCGTATCACCAAAATCGTGACCATGCGTATCGTTTAAAGATTTGAAGTTATCTAAATCAATTAACAAAATTGAAAAAGGTAAGTACTGCTCTGGGCGTGTTTGGGCAAGCTTTAAAAAATGAGAGGTAATGAAACGTCTGTTTGCTATACCAGTAAGGGGGTCGGTATGAGCATCTTGTTTTTGCTCTAGCGTAATATCGGCAATAGCCATGTGGCTTTTATGCCTAAAATACTCACCAATAAATGAGAATAAAAACACCATAGAAAAGGACGCTATAAATCGTGTTTTTTCTACGTCGCCATAGCTAACTTGACCAAAATCAGGGCCGTATAAAATAACAATACAAGAAAACAGTAAAGTAAAACCTAACCAAGCACCTAATCTGACCCCTAAAGATGCAAACGTCACTACAGGATAAAACATTAGCCAATATAGCGCGGTGTTGTCTTTACCACCGGTATAAACAAGTGCAACAAACATCATGCACACAATGCTCATACTTATTAATGCCACTACTTGCAGATTACCCGTTTTTATAAAATAGATAGAACAGCTTATATTTGTAATGTTAACGATAATTAATGAAGCAGTGAGTATCGGTGAGTAAACCTTATAATTCAAAAACACTAATACAGCAATCACCACAATTGATATCCCAATCATGGTAAATAAAGAAAACGCTTTGCGTTGCATGTCTGAGCTATAAACACTGTCGATATTTATTAGACTGAGCCAATTTGGTTTATTCACATTTTTTTTAGTCATTAATTTTATACTTTAAACTTTTGAACCATATTTTCTAAGGCACTAAACTGCTGTTTTAGTTTGGTACATTCGTTAAGTGTGTCATTTAAGTTAGCCTTGCCTTGTATAGAAAGCGCACTAATTGTTTGAATATCAGTATCTAATAACTTAACGACTTGGTTTTGCTCATCTGTTGCACTGGCCACAGAATGATTTGCATCGTTAATTTGCTTAATAGCTTGTATAACATGACTCATTAAATTGCCGACGGCATCTGCTTGTTGTACGCTTTTGTCACTGTCTTGAAGGCTTGTTTTCATAAGCTCTACAGCAAGGTTTGAGCCTTTTTGTAACTGGCTCACCGTGTCTTCAATTTCTTGCGTTGATTGTTGAGTGCGGTGTGCTAATTGGCGTACTTCATCTGCTACAACGGCAAAACCGCGTCCTGCCTCTCCTGCTCTAGCGGCTTCTATTGCTGCATTTAGTGCCAATAGATTAGTTTGCTCGCTTACACCTTTAATAACTTCAAGCACTTGCCCAATACTGGCTGTGTGCGTATTTAAACTGTTTATAGTTTGCTGAGCTTTCTCCATATTAGCTGAAAGCTGGTGGATGGTTGTAACACTGTGACTTAATGCTTCTTGGTTTTGTGTTGAGTGCTCATCTGCATTTTTAGCAAGCTGCGATGCACTCTCTGCATTATTTGAAATATCCATTGATGTAGCTGAAAACTGGTTAATAGCCGCTGCAACACTATCGGTTCGTTTACTTTGATCATCATACATAGACAGCGATGAATGTGTTTGTGATACCAAGCTCTCAATTGCTGTATCTAATTGCTCTGTGGACTCTTTTACTTGCTCTATTGAATGCTGAATTTTTTCGATAAAAATATTAAATGAATGGCTTAAGTCGCCAAACTCATCATCATTTTCAACGGTTAAGCGCCTTGTTAAATCGCCTTCGCCTTGTGCTATATCTTTAATGGCATCGTTTAAACGGTTCATAGGCTGCATTAAATAGCGTAATAAAAGCTGCATCATAATAATGATAGTAATAATCCCTATCACCATAAATACAGCCGCAGTTTGGCCAAAGTTAGAAACGCTGACATACGCTTTATCTTTATCTATGACAACACCTAGGTACCAATCTACGTTTTCAATACCACTAATTTTTGTAAACGAGATAAGCTTAGACTCTCCGTTGATCTCGTATTGGGTAAACTCACTTTGCAAGGGCGTATTAGTACCAAAAATGTCTGATGTATTTTTTAAGTTTAACTTAGCATTAGGATGGCTTAACACTTGACCTTTGTTATCGAGTAAAAAACCATAACCAAGACCTAAAAAATCAATATCGTTAATAATTTTAGTCACGGTTTGCATATCAATATCGGCACCTGCAACGCCGCTAAACTGGCCATTTTGTAGCATGGGTACTACCGCTGAAATTGTAAGCTCGTTAGTTGTCACATCAATATAGGGAGTTGTAAATGCGGTATTTGATTTGTTTTCGACTAATTTATACCAAGGGCGAGAGGTCGCATCAAAATCAGCAGGTAAAACAACTGATTGATCGTTTAATATAAACGTGCCGCTGGATTTACCTATATACGTATTTTTAAAGCTTCCGGCAAGCTCTGCAGTATTTAATTGTGAAAGGGTGAGTGCTTTAGAATCATTAGCTTTATGGGTTTTAGCAATTGATATAACAATCGCCAACTTTGCATTTAACCAACTCGCTATATTTTGTGAAACAGATTCGGAATTTTGTTGTAATACTAGGCTTAACTGCTGCTCGGTTTGCTTGCGCATCGCAATGTAGTTATTAAAAGTAAATAACCCTAGCACCAAAACCAAAATTAAAGAGGCTGCAATAGTCACTTTGGAAGTGAATTTTAACGAGTTAAGCATATACATCCTTTTTATTATTTATCTTTATTATCCATACAGTTTTAGCAAAAATTTAGCTAAATGTCCTAATAAATAAGGCTTGTGACTAGGTTATTAGATAAAAATAAGGATAAAGGATTAAAAAACAAATGGCTGTAGGGGGTAACTGACTAATATTGAAATAAATTGTGACTCGTATTAATTACTTATGGAACGTTCCTATTAAATGTAGCTTTATAAGTGACTGAATACGTATTCAGTCACTCTTGTATAGTCTGTTATTTCCACTTATTTGCTAAGCGAACAACATTTAATCCGTACCATGCAATAAATACATAACATAGCATTGGAACAAAAAAGCTTTGCTGTATATTTACTGTGTCAGCTATAAACCCTTGCAGTAATGGTACAAGTGCACCACCTACAATAGCTAAGCACAACCAACCAGAACCCTTACTGGTCAATGATCCTAGTCGCTCGATTGCAACTGAAAATATAGTCGGGAACATAATTGAGTTAAATAAACCAATTGCCAATACTGAATATAAAGCGACGTCACCTTGAGTAAAAATGGTGATCAGCAATAGCGCAATAATACTAAATGCATTAAATGCGATCGCCTTAGAAGGCGCTATTTTTTGTAATAATACAGAGCCAATAAAACGCCCTACCATTGCCCCGCCCCAGTAATAACTAATAAGTGCAGCCGCAGTATGCTCTTCAAGTCCTGCTATGTGCGCCTCACCAAAGTAATTAACTAAAAAGCTGCCAATGGCAACCTCCCCGCCTACATAACAAAATATAGCAAGTACACCCATAGTTAAGTGCGGTGCTTGAGTTAATGAACGAGATTCTACTGCAGTATTACTTTTCTCTTTATGGGCTTCAATTTCTGGAAGCTTTATAAAGGCAAATATAATAGCGATAAGTAATAAGGCACCAGCAAGCATTAAATAAGGCACTTTTACAGATTCAGCAGTTGCTGCAGAAGCAGCTAGACTACCTGCTGTACCAAAAAATAATAAACCACCTACATAAGGCCCAACGGTAGTACCAAGCGCATTAAGTGCTTGTGCCAAATTTAAACGAGAAGAAGCTGTTTTTTCGCTCCCAAGAGCTGCAACATAAGGATTGGCAGAAACCTGAAGCACCGTTACACCAGCGGCAAGTACAAATAAAGCGCTCAAAAATAGCCAATATTCATGTACTACAACAGCAGGATAAAACAACATACAGCCAATTGAAGCCACAATTAAACCAGTTAAAATCCCTTTTTTGTAACCAAACTGCTTAACTAAAATCCCCGCAGGGATAGAAACAATAAAATAAGCACCAAAAAAGCAAAACTGTACTAGCATCGCTTCAAAAAAGCTTAAATCAAATACGCCTTTTAATCGTGGTATTAGTACATCGTTTAAAACAGTAATAAAACCCCATAAAAAAAATAGGGTCGTCATTGCAGTCAGTGGAAACAGATAATTTTTATTTGGCTGTTCGTTGACCGCGAATGATTGATTTGTATTTATTTCACTCACGTTGTTTTCACTCCATTAACAAGTTGAAAACGATTTTACATGTTTATATATAAATTAGTCAGTGCAACAAAGGAACGTTCCAATTTTATGGCTTACATTGAGTATTTGTCGTATTGATAATACGGTCTATCTCGCCACTATTATGAAACTGATAAAGCCCTTCATTTATGTCCTCTAAGACTAAAAGCCATTTAGGTGTAAGCTTACTAATAGCAAAATATAAAGGGTTGTATTGCAGAGGAATGCTTTCTTGTTCAATGGAAGAAAGCAAAGATTGTTTTTCAGGTTTAGTTAAAGAAGAATAAGTTACAGAGAATTTAAGAACTTGAGGGTCGCCTATAATCAAATCAACACGTTTAGCAACCAGAAGCTGAACAAGCTGTAAATCATCAACAGAGGTAATAACTTCAAACTCAGCATTGTCCATCATGGCATCAAACTCAGGCGTATTTTGATACCCACGAACAACACCAATCTTTTGCCCTTTAAGCGATTTTAAGTTTCCAGTGAAACGGTCTATATCGCCTTTCCTTTTTAAAAATGCAATTTCGCCACCTTTAAACGAATTAGATAAACCGAGTAATTCTCGACGTGTTTTACCATTAACATAATCGGAGGGGGCTGTATCTTCTATAAAGTATTCAGGCATTAATATATCAGCTTTGCCTAGTTCTACATTTCGTACAGCTCTTGCCCAAGGCAAAAATTCAATATATACGCTGTAGCCCTTACTATTTAATAGAGCAATTGAAAATTGATAAACCCAGCCTTTATTACATAAATTATTACCAATATAAGGAGGCCAATCGAGTGTGGCTAAATGGAGTGTTTGTTTGGGGTTTTTCGCTTCATAGAGCACTCCTGATTTGTGGTAATGTCCAGTTAAAACATGTTGAGTACCATTTTTATAATACTCAACTGATGTTTCAGCAAAACAATTACTACTTGTCAGTAATAATATAAAATAAAACCAGCGCATTTTAGTATCTATTTATGATTTATAATGTTTTTAAGTTTAGCCAAAACTAACATTTTTGCACAAATAAACCTTAACTAATCAGCTTTTTTGCCACCTCATTTTATTGTTTGTATCACGTGAGCTAATAATAGTATCGTCACTACTCTCAACGCCGCCTAATTTAGCTAAGCGATCATACAAAACAACATTACAGGTAGCCGCTAAGTTCATGCAGCCAATAGTTGGAATATATACCACTTCATCACACCACTTTAAAACGTCTTTTGGCACAGAGCCATCTTCAGGGCCAAAAACATAGAACGCATTTTCAGGATGCTTAAACTCAGGTAAAGGTGTTGCACCTTCAATAAGCTCAATAACAACAACGGTTGCGCCCTCTGGTTTTACCGCTTCTAAACTATTAGTTTCAGTTAAAGGGATACGCTCAAGTGCGTTCTTAGTATCGGTATGAAACTTTTTAGCGTTTAAGTAACGATTACCTGTAAAAAACACTTGTTTCGCATCGTAACAACCTGCTGCACGCAATACACCGCCAACATTAGTCGGGCTTTTAGGATTGATTAAACCAATTACCGCTTGTTGTTTGCTCATTACTCAGCGTCCTTTGTTGGCCACTCTGCAATGTACAAATCAAAGTCGTCTAGCTTTACATCGCAATCTTTTACTGTTTTGTCTTTTACAGAAATACCTAGCTCATGCATCTTTGTTTTATCGCCACTGTTTAATAATGGGTGCCAAGAAGCCAAACCACGACCTTCATGTAAACGACGGTAGCTGCAGCTTTGTGGCATAAAAAAGATGTCTTTAAGGTTTTCTTTTGTGAGTTTTACACAAGAAGGAACAAGCGTTTGGCGGTTTTCGTACTCGCTACAACCACAGGTTTTGTTATCAAGATACTGACATACAATATTAGTAAATATTAATTGCTCACCTTCGCGTAACTGATCGGTGGCGGTAAATTCGTCTTCATCTTCGCTATCAATAAACGTATTTAAACAACATTTTCCGCATCCATCACAAATGGCTTCCCATTCGTTTTGACTCATGTCGCTTAAGCTTTTTTTAAGCCAAAATTGTGTATTTGCTAATTGTTGATCAAACATAGTTTACTCGTGCCCCCTAAAGAGCGCGCATTCTACCGTATTGCTGTAAATGGCGCAAAGCCAATACCCTTTCAAAGTACAGGCTTTGCGCTACAAATTAGCTTTGAGATTTAACCCAACGCTTAATTTTTTCCTCAAGGATTGGCATTGGCAATGCGCCATCAATTAATATTTGCGTGTGGAACGCTTTAATATCAAATTTATTGCCGAGTTCTTTTTTAGAAAAATCACGTAATTCTTGAATTTTAAATTGCCCTAACTTGTAAGAAAGCGCTTGGCCTGGCCATGCTATATAGCGCTCTACTTCAGCAATTACATCACTTTTAGCCATAGACGAATTTGCAAGCATGTAGTCTATACCTTGTTGACGCGTCCACCCTTTTGCATGAAAACCAGTATCAAGCACTAAACGCATAGCGCGTAATTGCTCATCCGATAAACGTCCGTACCACATATAAGGGTCGGTAAATAAACCTAGCTCTTTGCCTAAGCTTTCTGCATAAAGCGCCCAACCTTCTGCAAACACAGTGTAACCACCAAATTTGCGAAAATCAGGTAAGCCCTCTATTTCTTGCTGAAGTGCTATTTGAAAGTGATGGCCCGGGGCTGCTTCGTGAATCGATAAAGTTTCGAGTAAAAATTTAGGCTGCGCTTTCAAGTTATAAGCATTGATATAAAAAATACCAGGGCGAGAGCCATCAGGCGCCGGAGATGCGTATGATGCACCAGCTGCAGACTGCGCTCTGTATGCTTCAACAGCTTTTACAACGTAAGGTGCTTTGGGTGCGATGTTAAAAAGCAGAGGCAAACGTGCGTCTATTTTTTTCTTAACGTTTTCATATGCCGCAATTAACTCCTCGGGCGTGTCGTAGTAAAATTCATCTGAATCGCGTAAATGGTCAAAAAATTCTGATAACTCACCTTTAAAGCCCACGGTTTCTTTTACTTTTTTCATTTCGCTTAAAATACGCGACACTTCACTTAAACCAATGTCATGAATTTCATCTGCAGATAAGCTAAGCGTCGTGTTTTTCTTAATTTGGTATTCGTACCATGCTTTACCGTTTGGTAAGTCACTATAACCAACGCTTTCTCGGCTATTTGCAATATACTGATTAGCTAGAAAGTCACTCATGCTTTTATAAGCCGGTACTAAGTGCTGCATAATCAATTGACGATACTGTGCTGTAACTTTTTGCTTTTGCTGTGCGCTAAACGATTCTGGTAATTTTTTAATTGGTCCCCAAAACAGTGAATCTTCGGCATTTTTAACTACATGAGCTGCAAATTGTGGCTGCAGTTTTTCAGCAAGTGGTTTTGGTAACGTAATACCTAGTTTAATGCCTTGTGCCATTGAGCGCTCTACACTAGCTAGCCACTTTACAAAACCTTCGCTGCGCGTGATAAAAGCCGTGTAATCTTCAACGCTATTAAACGGCTGAGCACTTTGACCTGAACCAAAACCTGCAAAGGTGTTATGCGCACCCGCCATTTGGTTAATTGGTAGTAAATAATCAGGAAACTGCATGCCTTCTAATTTAAGTGCAAGGTCGCGCTCTAATATTTCAAAACTTAAAAGCGACTGCCCTGTTAACTGTGCTTTATCTATAAAGTTTAAACGCTGTTGATATTTTTTATAAAAAGCCGCTTTTTTAGCTCTATTTTCTTTTGAAATCACAGGCGTAAATTGATCGTTAAGCTCGTTACGACCATTATACGTTGCGCTGATGGGGCTATATGTAAGCGATTCATCGTAATACTGCGCGACAAGTACATCGAGCTGTTGCTCTGCCGAAAGCTCTGAAACAATACCTGCCGATGCGTTAACGGTGTTTAACTGCGCACTGGTATTAGTGTGTGTACTAAGCTCAGTATTCATACAGCCACTTAAAGCAAACATAACGCCACTGGCAACTAATGCTAATTTAATTGATTTCATGATAATCCTTTTTAATATCGTTTTTTAATTATGCGCATTAAGCCTTACTTAATAAAGTAATTACGATAGATTGCGTTCATCGTATTAAATTTGCACTTTTATCTGAGCTTGTTACATTTCTATTAATTCAAATATGATTTAAAAGAAAAATAAAATGAAAAAACAACTACTCAGCACCTCTATAGCCTTACTGTGTTTAACTACTTTTAATGCCCATGCCGTTACATACCTATCGGCTAACGCCATGGTTAATGTGGAAGATGGCACGCTCATTAAATTGCCCTTGATTACTATTGATGATGGCGTAATTACAAACATTGAACAAAATAAAAAACCAACGCTGACTAAAGATGATAAACATATTCAACTACTTGATTTAACCCTTATGCCAGGTTTAATGGATATGCATGTGCATTTAACAAGCGACCCTACGGTTCCACGCAGTGAACGTTTAGGCCAGTCAGTTCCTAGAATGGCAATTAAAGCGGCTCATTTTGCTAAAAGAACCTTAGAAGCCGGATTTACAACAGTTCGTAATGTTGGCGCTGAAGGTTACAGCGTTATAGCAGTGCGTGACGGCATAAATGCGGGTGACATAGTTGGCCCTCGTATTTGGGCTGCGGGGCCATCACTCGGAATTACCGGCGGGCACTGTGATAACAACCGATTACCTCCTGAGCTTAAATATACTTCAAGTGGCGTTGCAGACGGTCCATGGGCTGCGCGTATAAAAGTACGCGAAAACATTAAATACGGGGCAAACGCTATTAAGTTTTGCGCCACAGGTGGAGTATTTTCAAAAGGGACTAAAGTAGGTGCACAGCAGTATTCTTTTGAAGAAATGAAAGCCATCGTTGATGAAGCCCATATGCGAGATTTACCTGTTGCAGCTCATGCACACGGTACAAGCGGGATTAAAACAGCCATTAAAGCAGGTGTTGATAGCGTAGAGCACGCCAGCTTTTTAGATGACGAGGCCATAGCCCTTGCCAAAGAGCATGGAACTTGGCTTTCTATGGATATTTATAACACCGAATACACGCTAACTTATGGCGAGCAAAATGGTGTTGACGAAGAAAATCTAAATAAAGAACGCCAAGTATCAAAAAGGCAACGTGATAGCTTTAGCCGTGCTGTAAAAGCGGGTGTGAAAATGGTCTTTGGAACGGATGCAGCAATTTACCCGCACGGAAATAATGCAAAACAGTTTAGCCGAATGGTTAAATTTGGCATGACAGAGCTACAAGCCATTCAAGCATCAACTATTAATAGCGCTAAGTTATTAAAAATGGATACTCAGTTAGGACAAATTAAAACCGGATTTGCAGCTGATATAATTGCTGTAAAAGCAAACCCTCTTAAAAACATTAAAACCTTAGAGTCAGTATCCTTCGTAATGAAAGCAGGTGTTGTTTATAAAAACCAATTGTAAATACACGCTATTAAGGCTGAGCTTACTTAGCCTTAATAAACCCCTCACCCATCTCAAATAGCCTATAAAAGGTACACCGTACCTTTATTAGGCTTGGTTTTGTTTATTAATTATTCGAAAAGTTTTATTTAATCAAATAAAATGAACTTTCTATTCACTTTAAAAACAATAACCATTATCATTCGCGCAAATTCAATAACGCGAATAGTTATCACTCTATGAAAACGTTTAAGTACTCTCTTATTACTCTTGCTTGTTTAAATGCAAATATGGCATTTGCCCAAAATACACAAGTTGATGCTGATATTGAACGCATCAGCGTATACGAAAAACAAAACCGCGTGGTGATGAGCTCAGGTCTTGCTACTAAATCAGACATGTCTTTAATGGAAACACCTGCACCGGTTGTAATTATTGACCGTGAACTTATTGAATCTCAAGGTGTAGATAGCCTACAAGATTTAGTTAGAAACGTAAGTGGTTTAACACAAGCAGGTAATAACTACGGTATTGGTGATAACTTAGTAATTCGTGGTTTAGATGCAAACTACACCTACGATGGTATGTATGGTGGTGCAGGCCTGGGTAATACATTTAACCCAACTCGTTCACTTACAAATGTTGAATCTGTTGAGGTTTTAAAAGGCCCAGCAACAGGTTTATATGGCATTGGTAGTGCGGGTGGCGTAATTAACCTAATAGAGAAAAAGCCAGAGTTTGAAGAGAAACACAAAGTATCGGCTGAGCTTGGCCAGTGGGATAGCTATTCATTATCGTTTGATAGCACTAACGCTATAACAGATGATTTAGCTTATCGTGTAATGGCTAAAACAGCGTCAAGTGACGGCTTTCGCGATTTAAAAGAAGATCGCGACGAAATTTATACCTCGCTTAAATACGTGCTAAACGACAGACAAAACATCATGCTTTCTGCAGCATATATAAAAGATGAAATAGCGGTTGATTCTATTGGTCACCCTATTCGTATTTACAATGCAGAAACTGCAAATGGTTTAAGCGCGGGTGAAGTAACCGGTGCCGATTTAGTAAACGATCCGACAGGAAGCGGCGTACAGTTAAGTGATGCACAACGCGACCAACTTGCTAATTCGCTATCTTCATCTGATGGATTAACACCTTATAGCTTTGGCACAAATGGTATTATTTCACCAATGGCTGATGCTAACGAAGGTGAAGAACTGCGTTTTAAATTAACGCATAACTATTACATTACTGACGATTTGTTTTTAAACCAGCAGCTACAGTACCGTAACTACACATCAAGTTTTGCACGCCAAACAGGTGCTTATAACTACGTTTACTCTACTCGTGATGGAATTATAAATAATGACCCACGTGCTCCGTTAGTTGAAGACGGTGTACTTTACCCGTATGCAGCACGCCGCCAAGAATACCGCCAAGTAGAAGCAGATGAAAAATCATGGCAGTACTTTTTAGATTTACGTTATGACTTTATGTTAGGCGACGTAGATAACGAATTGCTTGTTAACGCAAACTACGAAGATAGAGATATTCGTTTTAAACAATTCTCAATATGGGATCAAGATTACGTACTCACAAACGATGCTGGTGATGTAACGTACCAAGGTTCATTGCCGTATATTTACGATATAAGAGAACCAAATTGGCCATCTGGCAACTTTGATGACTTCGATCCACTTAAAACCAGCGACTACAATAAAAAAGTACAAGCATGGGGCTTAGGCATTCAACATGTTGGTTATCTTACTGAAGAGCTTACAACGCGTATTGGTGTAGCATATAACCGAATTGAGCAAACTTACGAGCACTTTGGTGTAGATGAGCGCTATAGCTCAAGCCGCGCAGAGCCAACACCTGAAGCGAGTACATCAGATTCTGGCTTAACGTATAACCTAGGTGCAACGTATCAGCCATCTGAAGATTTATCTGTATTTGTAAATCATTCAAAAGGCCGTACAGCGTATAGTGTATTAGGCTCTGTGGCGGGTAATGAAGCAGACAGAGAAGATTCTGAATCAATGAGTAACGATTTAGGTTTTAGATTTAAAGCGTTTGATGATCAGCTACTAGCTTCTGTTGTTATATTCGAAAGCTCTCGTACTAATTTAGAATACGCAAATCCGCTTTATGACGCTTTAACATCAGGCTCAAATGTACCTGAAAGCTATTATGATGGTAAAGAAGAAACAACAGGTATTGAACTTGATTTAAACGCTTACTTAAATGATAAATGGAAAGTAAACGTAAACGGTATTTATCAAGATGCACGTGACAAAAGTAATCCGAATAGCAGCAGTTACGACACACGCCAAAAAGGTGTGCCTTACGTAACAGCAAGCACGTGGGTAACTTATTACGCAGATATGTTTAACTTACCTGAAGCTGTAAATATAAGTGGTGGTATTACATTTGTAGATAACAGAAGTACTAATTCAAGTTCATTCTCGATTCCTGATGGTTACGTACCAAGTTACACGACTTACGATACAGCGGTATCGTATACAACGGATAAATGGCATATGCAGTTAAACTTAAATAATTTGTTTAACAAAAAATATTACTCAAAAGCAATGTTTTTAGGTGGTATGCCAGGCGAAGAACGTAATGCAAAACTAAGTTTTAGTTACACACTTTAACTAGTTAACCTGAACTCTGGATAATAAATCTATCTCAACCAGAGCTCAGGTTAATTAAATACTTAAAAAGCACGGTTTTCTAATTTAGAAGCCGTGCTTTTTTGTGTTTTATAAATGCTTAATCTAAATTAAATAGTAACCACTATGCGACCGTTAATTTCACCTTTGAGCATATCATCAAAAATTTCGTTAATGTCCTCTAAGCGTTTTTCTTCAATAATCGCTTTTACTTTACCTTGCGCTGCAAATTCCAAGCATTCTTGCAAATCTTTACGTGTACCAACAATAGAACCCACTACTGACACGCCATTAAGCACAGTATCAAAAATAGGAAGCGGCATATCCTCTGGAGGTAATCCCACTAATACACATTTACCGCCACGGCGTACACTCTTATAAGCTTGTTCAAACCCAGCTTTAGATACCGCAGTACACACAACGCCATGCGCGCCACCTACTTGTTCAAAAATAGCTTCGCTAGGAACAACTTCTTTAAAGTCGAGTGTTATATCTGCGCCAAGCTCTTTAGCAAGCGCGAGTTTTTCTTTACCTGTATCAACAGCTATTACATTAAAACCCATTGCTTTAGCGTACTGTACTGCTAAATGTCCAAGCCCGCCTACACCAACAATAGCAACCCACTGCCCAGGTTTAGCACCAGATACTTTTAATGCTTTATAGGTTGTAACACCTGCGCAAAATAATGGAGCAGCTTCAGAAAAGCCTAATCCCTCAGGTATTTTTACAACGTAATCACCGTGAGCCAAACAATATTCTGCATAGCTACCATCAATAGAATAGCCAGTATTATGCTGCGATAAACACAGTGTTTCTTTGCCATCTAGGCAAAACTCACAGTGCCCACATGCACTATAGAGCCAAGGAATACCCACTCTATCGCCAACTTCTAAGTGCTTAATGTTGCTTCCAACTTTATCAATAACACCAACTCCTTCATGCCCTGGAACTAATGGCATTTTTGGCTTTACCGGCCAATCACCATGACAGGCATGTAAATCGGTGTGGCAAACGCCACAAGCGGCTATTTTTACTAAAACGTCGTTTATTCCAACCTCAGGAATTGGCAGATCTGTTATTTGTAATTTACCTTTGTATTCATTATTAATTGCAGCTTTCATAGTCATTCCATCGTATGTGAAAAAAATTAAAAATAAGGATTTATTTACGTATTGTTGTGTACAACATACCCCAATATAGATGTATAAATATTAATCTAAATCATACTTTAGTCGTTAAAATCAATTTATAAAATGGCTAAGAACTTGCTATCCAAAATGAGCGTGCTAGCATTTACTTTCTGAAATTACTGAAAGTTACTAAGCTATGAGTTTATCCGAAAAGAATTTTGCCTTTGTAATGCATTGTGGTGAGATGGGCAGCCGCTGGGGATTCAATCGTACGATTGGGCAAATGTGTGGTTTGCTGATTATTACTAAAAATCCAATGACAGCCAATGAGATTGCAGATGCGCTTAGTATTTCTCGCGGTAATGTAAGCATGGGTATTAAAGAGTTGCAATCGTGGCAATTAATTAAAGTGCAGCATATTCCTGGCGATCGAAAAGAGTACTACGCCCCTGCTGGCGATATTTGGGATATGGCAAATCGCGTATTTGAAGAACGTAAAAAGCGCGAAATTGAGCCCACCTTAACATTACTACGCGATAACTTATTAGATGAAGCCAGTAACGACGATGAGCTTTATGCACAAAAACAAATGGGGGAAATTCACAACCTACTTGAAACCGTCACTAAATGGTCATCAGAGCTGCAACGTTTAACGCCAGAGCAACTTAATAAGCTGATGAAGCTAGGTTCTGGAATTGGTAAAGTTATTGACTTAAAAGATAAAATATTCAAAAAAGAATAAAGCCGCAATTGCGGCTTTATTTATAGGTATATTTTAAAATTAGATTTTTGGATAACCAATTCTATCCGACAAGTAACCTACGCTAGTAGCAAAGTAATACGAGCGATTCCAATGCATAAATACTTTGTAGTTGTCGTACGCTAAGTACATACGGCCATTTATATCATCCGGCATCACCAGCGCAGCACGCACGTCCACATTAGGTAAATCAGAGCCATCAGCTTTGCGAACACCCAGTGCTTGCCAATCAGCTAATGAGCGCTCAGAATCATTCCAATATTCTAGCCACTGCTTGCGCGTTTTTGTACCACGCACTAAAACGTATTTACTATCAAAGTTTTCAGGTAACTGTACTTGGCGACCCCACGTAAGAGAGTCGTTCCAGCCTTCTTGCTTTAAATAGTTAGCAATTGAAGCAAAAGCATCTTCCTTTGTGGTCCAAATATCTTTACGGCCATCATTATTGTAATCAACCGCGTAAGCATTAAATGAAGTTGGCATAAATTGCGTTTGCCCCATTGCGCCTGCCCATGAGCCTTTAAATTTATCAAGCGTAATATGGCCCGATTTTAAAATGTCGAGTGCAGCCCAAAGTTGGCGTTTATAAAGCGCTTCTCGGCGTCCATCAAAAGCAAGTGTAACAAGTGACGAAATAACATTATGGCCACCTTGAATGGCGCCAAAGTTACTTTCAAGTCCCCACAATGCCACTATAAAGCGTGCTTGTACTCCAAACTCTTTCGCTACTTTTTCAAGTACATCTTTGTTTTCTGCATAAAGCTTGCGTGCACGGTCTATTTTCCACTGTGGTACGCGTTTTGGTAAATACGTTTCAAGGGTTTCTTTTACTTCTGGCTGGTTTTTATCAGCCGAAACCACTTTTTCTTTATATGTTGCTGTTGCAAAAGCGTCATCAATAAGTTTTGCTTCATAGCCTTTTGAGATGGCTTCTTGCTTTAAATTTGCTAAATAATCTTGAAATTCGGCCTGTGTTTTTGCCATCACAGATGAGCTTAAACATACACCACATAATATAACGATAAGTTTTTTAATCACTATCAACTCCATTTTCTTTTCGTAACTGACTTAGCAAATTTTGTTCCGGTGGAGGAAGTTGTAAATAATACCCCTGATCACTTAGTGCACCTTTTACTGCTTCTAAATCAGACCCACCTAAATGCTCACGTTTTGCTAAGTTGATGATCATCACATAAAGAGGTTGACCAAACATAGCCATTAAAGGTTCCGGAACTTTGTCAAAATCATCTCTTTTTTCAACAAATAAGAACGTATCCGCTTTTTTCTTACTTTTATATACTGCAGTGAGCATTATGACCCTATAAATTCTTGCTTAACAATGCCGCACACTATAACATGAGAGTAATAATAAGTTAGAAAAATTAGATTAGAAATTTCAATAAAGGCCCTATTCAGCCTACGTTTATCTAAAATTAATTTCTAATCAGACAATTCAATTGAGCGTGTATGTCGGACCAAATTTTTGAGTTAAAAGGGAATCTTTTTACGTTATCAGTTTTGCATCTTTATAGTACTGATATAAACCTTTTAGCAGAACAACTATATATAAAAATAGCCCAGGCCCCTAAGTTTTTTGAGGGTGCTCCTATTGTTGTTAATTTAATTGAAATTAAAAACAGTTCACTTGATTTTGTACACTTAAAGTCATTAATCGAGCGTATGAGCTTTAACGCTGTTGGTGTATGTAATGGCTCAGATGAGCAACATACACAAGCTAAAGCTGCTGGCTTATCTGTTTTGAATTATTCACAAGACGTTAAGAGCGAACCTGTTAAACAAGAGGCTAATACGTCGATTGTAGAAAAAACAGTGCATTTACCAGCGCAAATTATTAGCGGTACAGTTCGTTCTGGACAACAAGTGTATGCAAAAGATAGAGATTTGATAGTACTTGGCGCGGTTAGTCATGGTGCTGAAGTTATTGCCGATGGAAATGTGCATATTTATGGCACGCTACGCGGTCGCGCTATTGCAGGCGCAAAAGGTTTTAAAGAAGCACACATTTTTTGCCAAAAACTTGAGGCCGAGCTGGTTTCAATAGATGGTAACTACTGGATCAGTGATTCACTACAAGGTGAACATTGGGGAAATGCAGTGCAAATACAACAAAAAGACGAATCATTAGAAATTTCAGCTTTGGTTAAAGGATAAATCTCATGGCAAAAGTAATTGTCGTTACCTCAGGTAAAGGCGGTGTTGGTAAAACAACATCAAGTGCTGCAATTGGCACAGGCTTAGCGTTAAAAGGCTATAAAACAGTTATTATCGACTTTGATATTGGTTTACGTAACTTAGATTTGATTATGGGTTGTGAACGCCGTGTTGTTTATGACTTTGTAAACGTAATTAATGGTGAGGCAAACCTTAACCAGGCGCTTATTAAAGATAAACGTGTAGATAAATTATTTTTACTACCCGCTTCACAAACTCGTGATAAAGACGCATTAACTCGTGAAGGTGTTGAACGCGTATTAAACGAATTAAAAGAAGACTTTGATTACATTGTGTGTGATTCACCAGCAGGTATCGAAGCTGGCGCTATGATGGCAATGTACTTTGCTGACGAAGCAATCGTGACAACAAATCCAGAAGTGTCGTCAGTTCGAGATTCGGATCGTATTTTAGGTATCTTACACAGCAAATCAAAACGTGCTGAAGAAGGCCTAGAAAACATTAAAGAACACTTACTATTAACACGCTATAATCCTAGTCGTGTTGAAAAAGGTGAAATGCTATCGGTAGAAGATGTGCAAGATATTCTGTCAATCCCACTATTAGGTGTTATTCCTGAATCGCAAGCGGTATTAAGTGCTTCAAACTCAGGCCAACCTGTTATATTGGATACAGAATCTGATGCAGGCCAAGCTTATTCTGATGCAATTAACCGCTTACTAGGTGAAACCGTCGATTTTCGCTTCTTAGACGTTGAGAAAAAAGGCTTATTTAAACGGATTTTTGGAGGTTAACGTGTCTTTACTTGACTACTTCCGCTCAGAAAAGAAAAACAGTGCGTCACTAGCAAAAGAGCGATTGCAGATCATTGTCGCGCACGAGCGTTCTCAACGAGGAACGCCGGATTACTTACCACAATTAAAACAAGACATTTTAGATGTGATCCGTAAATACGTGAACGTAAGTACCGATGCAGTTCAGGTTCAGTTTGATCAGAACGAAGACGATTTAGCCGTACTTGAGCTAAACGTTACACTACCTGATGAAGAAAAGAAGTAATTGAAGAAAGGGCGCTTTATAAGCGCCCTCTTTATTTTCGCAATAACTTTCTAAATATCTACGTTTTAATCCCCTTCGTTCAACTAAAACTTTTTCACTATGTAACGCAAAAATTATAGATAATACCAATTCGCTTAATTAAGTGATCAATTTTGAGGATGGAAAAACGTGTTGATAGCTAGGCAAAAAAATCGCTATTTAGTTGTTCTAAATGAGATTTTTTTAACACAGGTAACGACACGTTTAGCGCCGCAAAATGATTAAGTATTATTGCGGATTGGTATAAGTATTACACAGTAAAAAAATATCTAGTCTTAAGTATCCCATTCTTTTAAAGCGTCTTTAACGTAGGTGTATCGCCAAGAGCTCAATAAATCAGGCTTTATATGACTCTGTTTTTGCTCATTAGTTAACTTCCAATTCCAACTAATCAGTTGATTGACTTGCTTTTTAGAGGCCATAACATCTTCTGGTATATTGTGCTCTTTAGCTACTTTAGTGATTTTTTGTTTTATATCTTTTGCTACTTTTTTATAAGTAGGAAAATCAATTAAGCGCTTAAGTACATCAGGGTGCTGAGCATCTGGAACTTCTTTGGCAACTTCAATACACTTTATTATATCGACACCAGAGCGATTAACTTCAATAGCTTCAACACCTGGAATTTGACGTAGAGCATTTAAACTTGAAGGACCACGTTTGGCAATTTCAGTCATGTTATGTTCTTTTAACACAAAATTAAGCGCCAAATTTTTCTTGATAGCTTTATTTCTTCGCCATACAGCAAGCTCTTTTAACACCGCCAGTTCGTGCGGTTTAAGTTGCCATGCATTTTTAATATCTTTATATAAAAGTTCGTCAGGTGTTTGAAATGCACGTTTTTTGGCAATCAATTCACTTTCGTTTATTACAATGTCAAAGAAGCCAGCGGCATTAATACGATCGATAATCAGCTCAAAACACGGTAATAAGTAAAAAGTATCAGCAGCCGCGTAGTCTAATTGTTTTTTAGTTAACGGGCGTTGCAGCCAGTTAGTGCGTGACTCGCTTTTATCTATTTCAATACCTTGCAGCTCTTTTACCATAAGAGCAAAACCCATACAGTTACCTTCACCGAGTAGCTGCAACGCAAATTGTGTATCAAATAATGGGGCTGGGACAAAGCCTGCGTACTTTTGAAAAACTTCAATATCTTCTGAAGGAGAATGCAGTACTTTTAAAACTGCAGGATCTTTAAGTATTTCCCAAAAATCAAATAGTGAAAGTTCCGCTAATGGGTCAATAAGCGCTAAATGCTCACCATCAAAAACTTGGATAAGTGCAACTTCTGGATACAAAGTACGACGACGCATAAACTCAGTATCAATAGCTAAAATAGGTTTATTTTTTATTTGTTCAACAAAAGTGTTCAGTTGATTTTGGGTTTCGATCAATTGGTATTGCACTTAATCTCCTACAATAAAAAAGCCGACATATGTCGGCTTTTTTATAGGTTGCTAATCTTTCAAGGCTCTTCGGAGTATCTTACCTACGTTAGTTTTAGGTAACTCATCCCTAAACTCTACCAGCTTGGGGACCTTGTAATTAGTTAAATTATCACGACAGTGACTTATTATATCTTTTTCAGTTAAAGAAGGGTCTTTTTTCACAACAAAAACTTTAACTTGTTCACCACTTACATCGTGAGGAATACCGATAGCAGCTACTTCAAGCACACCTTCGTGCATAGCCACTACTTCTTCAATCTCATTAGGGAAAACATTAAAGCCAGATACGATGATCATGTCTTTTTTACGATCTACAATAAAGAAGAAACCTTCGTCATCATAAGTCGCAATATCACCTGTAGCAAACCAGCCATCTTTTAAACATTCAGCGGTTGCATCTGGTCGTTTGTAATAGCCAACCATTACTTGCGGGCCTTTAACACAAAGCTCGCCAGGTTCACCTTTAGCAGCTTCTTCGCCGTTATCTAAAACCAATTTAATATCAGTGTTAGGCGCAGGTAAACCAATAGAGCCATTATATGCTTTCAAATCAAAAGGACTAATAGTAACTAAAGGAGAACATTCTGTAAGGCCATAACCTTCCATTAATTTTGAGCCAGTCACTTTTTGCCATTTTTCAGCAACAGGACGTTGAACGGCCATACCGCCGCCTAATGACATTTTTAAATGACTAAAATCAAGTTCAGCAAAACCTGGTGTGTTTAATAAACCATTAAATAATGTATTAACACCGGTAATAGCTGTGAAATTGTGTTGACCCAGCTCTTTAACAAACCCAGGCATATCTCGTGGGTTTGTAATTAATATATTTAAACCACCGTACTTCATAAATGTTAGGCAGTTAGCTGTTAAGGCAAATATATGATAAAGCGGTAAAGCAGTCACAACCACTTCTTCACCACGGTTTAACACTTTGTCTAAACAACCTGAAACTTGTTCAAGGTTACCAACCATGTTGCCATGGCTCAGCATTGCCCCTTTAGATACACCTGTTGTGCCGCCGGTGTACTGTAAAAATGCAAGATCAGACAAGCTCATTTCAGGGCGCGTATATTTAGCTTCATCTGCAGCTAAAACGTCTGAAAATTTAATTGTGTTAGGCAAGTTGAACTTTGGCACCATTTTTTTAATGTGCTTCACAACAAAGTTAACTACATGCTTTTTAAGCCCGCCAACCATATCGCCTACTTGCGTAACCACAATATGCTTAACATCAGTATGAGCAAGTGACTTTTCAAGTGTGTCAGCAAAGTTTGCTAGGATGAAAATAGCCGTAGTGTCAGAGTCTTTTAGCTGATGCTCTAATTCACGTACTGTGTAAAGTGGGTTAACATTTACAACCACACAACCTGCACGCAAAACACCTAAAATTGTGACTGGTGTTTGTAGTAAATTAGGCATCATTACGGCAACTTTGTCGCCTTTTTTAAGACCCAAATCATTTTGAATATAGGAAGCAACTTTTTTTGTTGCTGTGTCTATTTCATCGTAAGACATCGTTTTACCCATATTCGTAAATGCAGGTAAATCGGTGTAGTCACTAAAACTTTTTTCGAACACTTCGAGTAACGAGTTGTAATGCTCAGGATCGATTGTTTCAGGCATACCCTCTGGGTAGCGCTTAAGCCAGATTTTTTCCACTCTTAGCCCCTGTTTATAATTATATTTTTATTAACCTTAATCTAAGTAAGGCGCTTTAACAATTGAGCAAATACTCTAATGCAGGAATAATCCCACATTTAACACAAACTTACAATTAACATGCACCATTTTGCAGCATAAAGTCTTGAATATGCTCAAAACAGTGTTCACTGCTTTGCATGTGGCAATGATGCCCACCATCTACATTAATGACCTTCAAGCTATTGTAATAACTAATATACTTTGCCAAATTTTGTTTTACAAACGAATAACCTTCGTTACCTAAAATTAATTGACATGGTGCAATTAAATCTTTTATTGCACCAATACATTGCGCCTCATCAAACCTAAAACCTGAGTGATTTTTGAGCTTTGGATCTGTTGTTAGCGCAAAACCATCTAGAACCTGTTTTATATTTCGCTGCATTAATAGCGTAATAAGCTCGCTATTTAAATCGGTTGTTTGAGCGCGTGCTTCATAAATAAGTTCTTTCGATTTATAAATTCTCGACTTTTTATTTTTTAAACGCGCTCTATTTAGTACTGCACTTTTTAACTGTTCACACACACCTTCACTCGGGGTTGTAACACAACCAATTCCCTCAATAAAGGTAACAGACTTTACATAATCGCTAAAGCAGCTAGCAAAAAGACCTGCAACCATAGCCCCCATTGAATGACCTACTAAATGTATTTTTTTAACACCAAGCGCATTTATAAGTTGGTACACATCATCAATATAATCAATAAAATAATAGTGTGCGTCATCACTTCGCCAAGACGATAAACCGTGCCCAACAAAGTCAATGCAGTACCAAGTGTGCTCTGGGTTAACGTTGTTTAACATTGGCATAAAGCTATGGCAGTTGTCTAACCACCCATGCAACGCTATTACTATTTCGTTCCCTAAACCTACTTTTAAGCCATGAATATTTAAATTATTGGTTTCAATATTAAATGGCTGCACGGTAAGTCCTTTATTAATTTAGAGCATCATTATTTATAGCATACAAGTTGTCAGACCACTAACTTAGAAAATGGTGCCAAATTCACGATTTAATTATCTTCCTGGTATCAAATATAGCACTGAGTAGAAAACCAAACTCAATATTTTCAATAACTTAAAAATGGAGTAATAAGCAAAGTTTTTTTAACATATTAATTTTGAGTACCTTTTAAACAAATAAAAGGTGAGAGCACCATATATAGATAGCTTATAACTAGTATAATTTAAATAAATAGAACTAACAGCGTTAACTACAATTCTATGTATATAAAATCAAAGTATAAATTATAAATATCTCAGATATTCATTTATTTATCATCCTATCTGTATACAATATCAGCGGCTATTAAATAAGGTACACTCATAAGGTACAACCATGAAAAAACAGATCAGCTTATTGGCACTTTTATGCACCGCTTCTGGTGCTTACGCAGAATCAGCACCTAAAAATGTAATTTATATGATTGGTGACGGCATGGGTCCGGCTTACACCACGGCTTATCGCTATTTTAAAGATGACCCTGCAACAAAAGAAGTAGAAGGCACGGTTTTTGACACTATTTTAAAAGGCATGGCTCATACCTACCCTGACGACCATACTTATGTAACAGACAGTGCTGCGGGTGCTACAGCGCTTAGTAGCGGTCATAAAAGTTATAATGGCGCAGTTGCTGTAGATACAGACAAGAAACCAGTTAAAACTATGCTTGAAATAGCAAAAGAGCGTGGTATGACAACAGCGCTTGTTGTAACGTCACAAATAAACCATGCAACACCTGCTAGCTTTACAGCTCACAATGAATCTCGTTACAACTACGATGATATTGCTAACGATTATATTGATAATAAGATTGCTGGTAAATTACCCGTTGATTTAATGCTAGGTGGCGGTACTAAATATTTTATTCGAGATGACCGTAATTTAGTTGAAGAATTTAAAGCGGCAGGTTATCAATACGGTGACGATATTAATAATCTGGGCCAAATCACACAAATACCTGCCATTGGTTTGTATGCAAGCAAAGGCCTGCCATTTGCACTTGATATGAACCCAACTCGCCTTACTCAGTTAACATCTAAAGCGCTTGGTTTACTAGATAACCAGAACGAAGAAGGCTTTTTTGTGATGATTGAGGGAAGCCAAATTGATTGGTGTGGTCACTCTAACGATATAGCCTGTGCGATGGCTGAAATGGACGACTTTGCTAAATCAATCGAAAAAGCAAAAGCGTACGTTGATAAAAATAAAGACACGATACTTGTAGTTACAGCCGATCACTCAACGGGCGGTTTAACTATTGGTTCGCACGGCCAATTTAAATGGGAAACAGACGTAATTAAGGGTGTTAAGGCAACTGCTAGTAAGTTAACAGACAAACTTATGGAGTCTAAAGACTTAAAACCAGTATGGACTGCTAACACCAATATTGAATTTACAACTGAAAACCAAATCAAACTTGAGCAAGCTAAAAAAATGGGCGAAAAAGCGCTTAATTTAGCTGTTAAAAGTATTATTAGTGATGCGAGCTTTACTGGCTGGACAACCGGCGGACACACCGCTGTAGACGTTCAAGTATTTGCCTATGGCAAAGGCAGTGAGCAATTTATTGGCTCACAAAATAATACTGATATTGCCGATAAGCTAATTGGCTTTATTGAACAGTAATACCAATCCGCAATAATACTTAATCAATTTGAGGGGTTAAATCTGACGTTAACTACGTTAAAATTTTCTGATATAGAACAACTAAATAACGAAATTTTTGCCTTGTTATCGACACGATTTTCTTCCCTCAAAATAGATCACTTAATTAAGCGAATTGGTATAATTTCACCTCGTTTTTAACACAAAAAGCCCGAACACATGTTCGGGCTTTTTATTGAATTTTATCGCTGTATTTATCTAAAACGTTTGAATGAGCTTTAAGCGTATATATCAACGCCTATTAAATTTTGTACTTCGGCTCTGCGTTCTAAATTGGCAAATTCAGTATAAGTAGAAATCGCTTTACTTACTTGAGCTGTCGGTTGGTCGTAAATTGTTTGGCTGTATTCATTGCTTTTAGCACTGCTTTTAAACAGTTGATTAGCCAGTTCGACGCCCTCGACACTGCTTTTTACATAATCGGTATTCGTTTTTTGAGCAGCCGGCTGGTCTAATAAACTCTGTGGTTTATTAGTAACAACTTTAGTAGGGCTAACCCTACCCGGAATATCTCCGGTAAAAAAACCTGAACCAATAGGCAGCGTCATTACGCGTCTCCAACCTTAATATTGCATAAAATTATGATTTAAAAACAACCAATTTGCAAATAATATGATTACTCACGTCCTGGTAGCTTTTTCCACGTTACCGTATCGCGCACATATTTAGGTTGAGCGTCACTCGCTTTTACAACGTCACCCGCTAAAAACGCGGCTTCAACATGCGCTAACATATAACGCGCATCAGGCAATGTAATATCAGTATTAATTGTCACGTTTTCAAAGTCATTAAGCGCATCAGGATAGGTTTTAAAGCCCGTGCCTACCGCTACAGATGGCTCACTGGTCGCTATATAGTCATTGTTTAGTAAACCAGGTTTTATAACGCACTCTTGGTTAACTAAAAGCATTAGATTATTTTGCGCTTGGTAATGTGCAAAGTATATCTCACCCATGCGTGCATCTATGCTTGGATAAACACTAAGACTACCGTTTTGTTCAAACGCTTGTTGCGCCATAATAGCCAAAGTAGACACACCTACAAGCGGCAAATTAGTTGAATACGCTAAACCTTGTGCTATTGCTACACTAATACGCACACCAGTAAAACTACCCGGGCCTTGCCCAAAACCAATGACATCTAAGTCTTTTAATTTACAGTTTGCTTTAGTTAACAGTTCATCCACAAGTGGAAGTATTTTTTGGCTGTGCTGCTGCGGACACTCTTCAAAATGATGAAACGTTTGGCCCTGAAAATGTAAAACAATTGAAAGTGCTTCAGTTGAAGCATCAAGGGCAAGAATATTACTTTTGATCATTTTATTACTCTAATTAATTTGTTTTAAAAATGTATTGGCATCTTCTAAGCTTCGCGTGCGGCGCATCGGCGGTAAGCTTTTTAAAAATACTTGGCCATATTGGCGTGTAACTAAGCGATTATCGCATATTACAAGTACGCCTTTGTCTTTACTATCTCGAATTAAACGCCCTACACCTTGTTTTAGCGCAATAACAGCCTGCGGTAATTGTATGTGTGAAAAAGGGTCTTTTCCCTGCATTTGGCAATCTTGCATTTTAGCTTGAAGCAATGGATCGTCAGGGGCTGCAAATGGCAATTTGTCTATAATAACACAGCTTAACGTGCTGCCGCGTACATCAACGCCTTCCCAAAAAGAAGCCGTGCCGAGTAATACCGCATTACCATGGCGGGTAAATTTCTCTAAAATAATACGCTTAGACATTTGCCCCTGCATATAAACTGGGTAGTCTATTTGTGTAGTGAGCCCTTCGGCAACTAAGTGCATCATTCGATAGCTCGTAAATAACACAAAACAACGCCCTTGCGCTGACTTTATAAGCTCAAGTGTTAATTTTACAATCGCATGCGGCATATTATCAGCGTGTGATTCGGGTAAGTAACGCGGTAAACACAGCAACGCCTGATTAGGGTAATCAAATGGGCTATCTACCATCATGCTTTGTTTTGGTTTTAAACCAAGGCTTGCATTAAAATGCTCTAGTTTGTTGTCGACCGAAAGTGTTGCTGAAGTAAATACAAAGCCTGCGCCCGTGTCTTGCATCATTTGAGCAAATTTAGCTGATACATTTAATGGCGTTATATTAATAGTTAAATAACGGCGCGTTGTTTCATACCAGTAACTAAAACCGGTTTGGGCTGTATCAAAAACCCGCTCTAACTGCCCTTTAAACGCAAGTGCACGTTCAAATGGGTGCTCAATTTTGTCGCTTCTATCTAGGCAAAGTTTAAGTACTTGATAAACAAAATCTAAATCACTAATGACGCGGTGAAGCGCCGCGCATATTTGTTTATCACTTAGCTTTTCTCGCCAATCGCCTCGACTGCCATCAACACCAAACTGTAATCGTAAATCAGCAACGCTTGTTTCAAGCTTATTTAAGCTTTTACCTAGCTGCAGCATATCGGGAATTTCGGCTCTATAAATAGCACGTAAATCATTAATTAAATCCACCAGCTTTTTAGTACTAATACTCTCACCAAAATAATCACTGGCAATTTCGCTTAACTGGTGGGCTTCATCAAATATATACGCGTCAGCTTTTGGCATAAGCTCAGCAAAGCCACTTTCTTTTACAGCCATGTCGGCAAAAAATAAATGGTGATTAATCACAACTACATCGGCATCGGCCGCAGTTAAACGTGCTTTGCGTATATAACAGCTTTGAAAATCTGGACACTCTTTACCTAAGCAATTATCGGCTGTTGAATTTACATAAGGCAGTACTTTCGCGTCATCTTCTATACCAATACAATCGGCTAAATCGCCTGACTGCGTTTCACTGGCAAACTTAGCCACCATCGCTAGTTGGTGCATTACGTCGGAGTCATCAGTAGGTACATGCGCAACATGCTGATTAAGTCGGTAGGTACATAAGTAATTGGCACGCCCTTTTAATAAGGCGGTTTTTTTAGAAGCACCAAGCGCTTTCACTAATTGAGGTAAATCGCGGTGGTATAACTGTTCTTGTAAGGCTTTAGAACCAGTCGATATTATCGTTCGGCCTTTTGATTTAAGTGCAGGGGCTAAATATGCAAATGTTTTACCAGTGCCCGTGCCTGCTTCAACAACTAATTGCGAACTGTTTTTTAATGCATCTGCAACAGCTACTGCCATATCAATTTGTGGTTGGCGAGGCGTATATCCATCTAACGATGACGCCAAAGGCCCGGTTGCACTAAACAGCTGTTTGATAATAGCAATCACTTTAAAATAAATAATAGCGGGATTTTACGTAAGCAAAGCATTTAGGGCAAGTAATTACAAAATCGACTTTTATTTTATGATGCAACACACGTTTCAATAATGTGATTAACCACTAAAGTTTACAACAAACACTGTATTTATAACGTACATTTAATTTAATAATGACAATATTTACAAAGCCTAATTTCCTATTAACTCTTACTAAAAACAATCCTCATTAAAAGCTATATTTAGGCATAAATACTGTGACTCTCAAATATTACAGGAGTAACATACGCGGGTTTATAATCCTCCTTTTTGTGTGTCGTTTAAAAAATAGTTAAGGTTAATCAATGAATGCTTGGTACCTCATTTGTTTTCTCTCTGCAATTGCAATTTTTATAGCCTTTGCAAACCAGTACATCCTCAAAATGCAAACTACTATTGCCATTACTACCGGCTCTGTGGTTATTTCTTTATTACTGATTATTGCAGTAAAATTATTAGGCGATCAGAACGCATTAGCAATGACCCAAATTGTTTCCAGTATTGACTTTAACGAGTTACTACTTAAAGGCATGTTGGGGTTTTTACTTTATGCGGGTGCGCTCGAAATAAACCTACTTGCCCTGCGTAAGCAGCGGTGGGAAATTACTGCTCTAGTATTGTTTTCAACTATTGCTTCCACATTTATTGTGGGTTATTTAAGCTTTTATTTATTTTCAGTTTTTGGTTTTGATGTCCCTTTTATTTATTGTTTACTGTTTGGCGCGCTTATTAGCCCAACCGACCCTATCGCTGTACTTGCTATTATTAAACAAATGCGAGCGCCAGAAGGCATCTCAGTTCAAGTAGAAGGTGAGTCGCTATTTAACGATGGTATTGGTTTAGTTATATTTACCACTATATTTTCTGTTGCTTTTTATGGCACAGATGCACAATTTGGTGACATAGCAGAGCTATTCTTTGTTGATGCAATAGGAGGCATTGCGTTTGGTTTAGTCATTGCATTAGTTGGCCACTTTTTAATTATTAATAGCCGCGATGTAAATATTCGCTTATTAATTACCTTAACTATCCCAACAGCAGGTTTTGCAGCAGCAAATATTTGGGAAATATCTGGCGCACTTGCCATGGTAACCAGTGGCATATTAATGGGTAATATTACCCGCACTAAAGCAACCGAGCGTACGGGTCCCGAAGACACGCGCTACGTAAAAGATTTTTGGCATGCAACCGACAGTTTTCTAAATGCTCTACTGTTTTTAATAATAGGTATGCTAATAGTCACTATGCCAATCACGCTTGGAGAAATTGGTTTAGGCTTATTAATGGTACCTATTGTACTGCTAGCACGCTTTATAAGTGTAGGTGCACCATTTGTAATTTTTAAACGCTTTAGAACTTACGATAAACACAGTGTTAAAATTTTGACCTGGGGTGGACTACGTGGTGGCCTTGCTCTGGCAATGGCGGCAGCAATCCCACGCGAGCAAGTTTTTGTAGGCGGTTCAGACCTACATAACCTAATCGTTATTGTTACTTACGTAGTGGTTATATTTTCTATTATTGTACAAGGCTTAACTATTTCGCCGCTTATTCAAAGCAGCATTAAGTCAGCTGAGCAAGCCAAGTAATAAATGCTTTGTCTGCAACACATTCAGTAACCAAGTTATTATAAAAACCACTTGGTTACTGTTACTCATGTGTTACAAAAACACTTTAAAGTTCTATAAATTGTTATCCTTTTTATTTATCTGCTTTGTTTAAATTAATCCGCTTGAAATGCAAATGAAAACAATTATAATTTTGACTTTTCCTCTACAGGGCTTTTCGATGTCCATAAATAATTCTCACGTGTTTTTAAATTTGGTGTCTCTGAGCAAACGACAATTTCAATGTTTTTTTATGCTTTTTATAATGGTCATGGCAAGCTTTAGTGTTTCAGCCTCGCCTAATGAGCAAACAAAAATAAAACAAATTGCACAGCTTGCAGAGTATGTAGGTGTTGATTACGTGGCAGCTGTTGGGAATGGTGAAATACTTGATCCTGACGAATATAAAGAAATGACTGAATTTTCGCACGTTATTATTGAGCAAGCTGGACAGCTATCAAGCCAAACAAATGAGTTTGATACAGTAAAGGCACAAGCTAAAGCCCTGCATTCAGCGATTGCCAATAAAGCGAGTGTTGCCGATGTACGTGCAGCAAGCTCAGCGCTTCGCGAGTCGCTACTTACCTTTATGCCGCAACTATCGTTACCTGCATCACTACTTCCTGTTGAGCAAACCAAAGCGCTTTTTGCTGCTAACTGTTCAATGTGTCACGGCCCTAGTGGTCAAGGCGACGGCCCGCTTGCAAAAAACTTATCACCAGAGCCTACCAATTTTACCGATGAAGAACGCGCAACTAACCGCTCATTAATGGGGTTATTTGACGCTGTAAGTAACGGTATTAACGACACGCCAATGGTTGCTTTTACTCAATTTAATGAACAACAACGTTGGTCTTTAGCTTTTTATGTAGGTAGCTTGGCATTTAAAGATGTTCAAAAACCACAAAATCTAGAGCAAAACATTACCGCTTCGCAGATTGTAAACTTAAACCCTGCACAATTATCGGCAGGTCAAAGTGAAACACAAGCACATTACGTTAAATGGCTTCGTGGTAATCCAGAGCAACTATTTACCGGTAAAAAGAATCCGATAACGGTTACTCGCACGCAGTTACTTGCAGCGCAAGCCGCGCATGCTAAAGGCAATTACTCACAAGCAAGTGATTTAGCAATTAGCGCTTACCTAGATGGCTTTGAGCTTGTTGAAAACAACTTAAATGCCTACGACGAAACACTGCGTAAAAACATCGAAGTACAACTGATGAACCTGCGCCAAACATTTAAAAACGAGAAAGATACAGCCATCGTTGGCGAAAAAGTAAGTGCAGCGCTAGCTCAACTCGCTAAAGCAGATAGCATGCTAAACGAAACCAAACTAACTGATGGTGCACTCCTCTCAGCGAGTTTAGTTATATTACTACGCGAAGGCCTAGAAGCACTCCTCGTTATTATTGCCCTTATGACCGTACTTATTAAAACTAAACGCCAAGACGCACTTAAATATGTACATATTGGTTGGGTAAGCGCACTTCTTGCAGGTGGTTTAACGTGGGCTGCGGCGCAAACATTAATAGAAATAAGTGGTGCAAGTCGCGAAGTTATGGAAGGTGCTGGTGCATTGTTTGCCGCTGTAATTTTACTTTATGTTGGCGTATGGATGCACAGTAAAACCAGTGCGCAGCAATGGCAAAAATACATCAAAGACAATATAGATAAGCGTCTTGAGTCGGGTACATTATGGGGTTTAGCAGGGCTTTCGTTTATAGCCGTATACCGAGAAGTATTCGAAACTGTATTGTTCTATCAGTCTTTATTAACGCAAAGCTCGCCTGCCCAATATTCATCTATTGCTTCGGGTTTTGCGATAGCTATTGCAATACTGGCTATTATCACGTGGGTATTAATTAAGTACTCAATTAAATTACCGGTTGCTAAGTTTTTTGCAATTACCACTTACCTATTATTTGCACTCTCGTTTGTGCTTATGGGCAAAGCCGTTATTGCATTACAAGAGGCCGACATAATAGGTATTGCGCCGCTACCAATGAGCTTTGATATAGCATGGCTTGGTATTAAGTCGACATGGCAAGGTATTGTGGCTCAGGTATGTGTGTTCGCTATATTTAGCTTTTATATATTAAAAAGTAAAAGTCAGAACTAATTAGTTCAACAGAAAAAGGGAAGTCTATTTATAGGCTTCCCTTTTATAATTCTAGCAATATACAGTAACTGTAACCTATGCCCATGTATCTAAATGGGGGTTTTCGTCATCGTCTACGTTAGACTTTTTTTTACTATTTTGGTCGTCAAGCATATTGAGCTTTTTCTTTTTTTGTAACTCACGCCTTTTTTTATTCTCTAGCTCAACTTTTTCAGCGGCCGATCCACTTTGCACACCCGCAATATGAAAAGCACTTTTTGACTCCACTTCTAGTCTAGTTATTCTTCCTAAATAAGGGATCATAATATCCATAAGTACTTCCTTATTTTTTCATTTTATTCGTTAACCATTTGGTTTGAGTGATAAACAACCAATTGTTGGCGAAAATTGCGCTTATTATCTTAATATTATCGACAGTTATAACATATGCTTTAATTAAGCTAAAAAAAACTTGCCATAATATAGCTGTTTATGTTTTTATGAATGCGAAATTTATTTAAACAGATAACAACTGCACGTTAACAAAACAACGGGCAGTTACATAGGATAAAAAATGCGCTTAAACCTGACAACAGTACATCATCACCACCATTCACCGGAATAACCTGTCAGGTCTTTCGCTGAGAGGTTATTCCTAAAAGGAACCTCTGGCGATTCAAATAACATTGATTCATTTTCGCCCTGAGGTTCCCCTCGGGGTTTTTAGTTTTTAAATTAAAGGAAAATGAATAATGAACAACAGTAATCGTCTACGTATCGCCATCCAAAAAGGCGGCCGCCTATCTAAAGATTGTCAAGATCTGCTTAAACAGTTAGGTGTTAAACTTAACCTTCGTGAACAACGCTTAATTGCACACTCAACTAATATGCCAATTGACGTACTACGTGTGCGCGATGACGATATTCCGGGTTTAGTAATGGACGGTGTATGTGACTTAGGCATAGTTGGCGAAAACGTACTTGTAGAAGTTCAAGCAGAACGTGAACGACAAGGTGTTCCAAGTGAAGTAACCAAACTTTCAAAACTAGACTTTGGTTACTGTCGTCTTGCACTTGCATGGCCACAAGAGCTTGGCGCTCGTGATAAGAGCTGGTTTGAAGGCAAACGTATTGCTACTACCTACCCAGAAATTTTAACTCAGTGGTTAAAGCGCGAAGGCATTAACGCAAGTACAGTAATGCTTACGGGCTCTGTTGAAGTAGCACCGCGTGCGGGTTTATCTGATGCAATTTGTGATTTAGTATCGACTGGCGCAACACTTGAAGCTAACGGCTTGATTCAAGGCGAAACAATTTTAGAATCAAACGCTTGTTTAATTCAAAATAAAGATCTTCAAGATGCTGACAAACTAGCACTAATCAATAAGCTTATGCCACGCCTACGTGGTGTTAGACAAGCTAAAGAAAGCAAATACATCATGCTACACGCACCAAAAAATAAACTTGATGAAATTTGTGAAATTTTACCTGGTTCTGGTCAACCTACTCTACTTGCCCTTGCTGGTAACGATGAATACGTAGCACTGCACATGGTAAGCAGCGAAACATTATTTTGGGAAACAATGGAGCAGTTAAAAGCCTTAGGCGCTAACTCTATTTTAGTTATGCCAATTGAAAAAATGATGGAGTAAGTGCCATGCTTCGTTGGAATGAGGAATCTTCACAAGTACAAGCAGCGGCGCTAATGCGCCCTGCAGTTTCTGCCAGTGCCAAGGTTGAAGCTATATGCAAAACTATTTTAGCTAACGTAAAAGAGCAAGGCGATGAAGCCTTACTTAGCATGGCTAAAGAGTTTGATAATAGATCTAACCCTCGCTTATGTGTTCCGCTTGATGAAATTAACGCATCAGAGCAAGCACTAAGTGCAGAGCTTAAATACGCAATTGATACCGCTTATGCAAACGTTAAACGTTTTCACGAAGCACAATTGCCAAAAGATATTAAATTATCGACCCAACCAGGCGTTGTATGTGAACTGAAATATCAAGCCATCGAAGCAGTCGGTATTTATGTACCCGGTGGCAGTGCTCCACTGCCATCGTCGGTTATTATGCAGGGTGTATTAGCGCAGTTAAGTGGCGCAAAAACCGTTGTACTTGCTACACCGGTACAAGGTGATAAAGCGATTAACCCTGCTATTTTATATGCAGCTAAGTTATGTGGCATTACTACTTTGATAGAAAGTGGTGGCGCAGGCGCAATTGCAGCAATGGCTTATGGCACCGAATCGGTTCCTAAAGTGAACAAAATATTTGGTCCAGGTAATAGCTTTGTAACAATGGCTAAACAGCTCGTTGCGCAAACTATTCCAGGTATGGCAATTGATATGCCAGCAGGTCCGTCTGAAGTATTAGTTATTGCAGATGAACGTGCGAACCCAGAATTTATAGCCGCCGATTTACTCTCACAAGCAGAGCACGGTGCAGACTCGCAAGTTATTTTATTATGTAACAATGAGAGTATTATAGAGCAAACTCAGCAGGCACTTACACGCCAGTTAGCTAATTTGAGTCGCAAAGAAACAGCCGAGCAAGCGCTCGCTAATTCATCGCTTATTTTGGTTGATTCAATTGAGCAAGCATTTGATGTATCGGCGCAATACGGACCAGAGCACTTAATTTTACAACTAGGCGATGCAACTCCATACCTAGATAAAGTTAAAAACGCAGGCTCAGTATTTGTAGGTGACTACACGCCTGAATCAGCGGGCGATTACGCATCGGGTACTAATCACGTGTTACCAACGTATGGTTACAGTGCAACATACTCGAGCTTAAACTTACTTGATTTTTTTCGTACATACACAGTGCAAACAATTACTAAAAGTGGTTTAACGCAGCTTTCAAAAGCTATTTTACCACTTGCAGATGCAGAAGGCCTTGATGCCCACGCTAATGCGGTTTCAATTCGTTTAGAGGCAATTAAAAATGAGCAATGAGAGCGCACAAGCGTCTAGCTTATTACCTAAAAATATTGCAGCCCTCGCTGCATACAGCTCTGCAAAAAGTGAAAAGTTAACCGGTACTACGTGGCTCAATGCTAACGAAAGCCCGTATGCTAAAAATCTTGAACTGAGTGTTGAAGATTTAAATCGCTACCCCGATCCACAACCGCAACTGGTTATTGACAGGTATGCAGCTTATACAGAGCTTGAAAGCGAAAATGTATTAATGACGCGCGGTGCAGATGAAGGCATTGAGCTTTTAGTGCGCACATATTGTGAACCAGCTGAAGATAGTATTGCGCTATTTTTACCAACCTACGGTATGTACAAAGTAACGGCTGATACACACAACGTTGGCATTAATGCGCTTACCCAAGAGTTATTACTAAATGGCAGTGCTGACGAAATAGTCGCAGCTGCTGGCAACTCAAAACTGGTATTTATTTGTAACCCAAATAACCCAACGGGTAGCTTAACGCCACTAGATAAAGTAAAAGCGATTGCAACAGCACTTGCAGGTAAAGCATTAGTTATTGTTGATGAAGCCTATATAGAGTTTTGCCCTGAGCAAAGCGCGACTAAGCTTATTAATGAATTTAGTAATGTAGTGGTTTTGCGTACGCTTTCTAAAGCCTTTGCGCTGGCAGGCCTTAGAACAGGCTTTACCCTTGCACAAGCAGCAACTCTTGCGCCAATTCGTAAAGTCATTGCGCCGTATCCGGTATCGGGCGTAGTGGCTAGTATTGCAGCCCAAGCAATTGCACCCGATGCAATTACATCAATGCGCCGCCAAGTTACTATTTTAAATAGCTTAAAAGTTAAATTAGTGGATTGGCTAAACGCATCCCCTGCTGCATTAAAAATTCTCACTGGTGAAGGTAACTTTGTTACTTTAAAATTAGCCGATAAAAAATATTTTAAAATTGCACTTGAGCAAGGTTTGGTTATGCGCGCTTTTACGCTATACGGTGAAGACGACTGGCTACGAATTTCAATTGGTAGTGAACAAGAACTTGAACAAGTAAAAATTTGGTTAGATGGCCTACAAACGCCAGCTTCCACAGCATCTTTAGCAGGAAACGAAGTATCATGAGTAACCCTTATTTATTTATCGACCGCGACGGCACTATCATTGAAGAGCCAATTACCGACAAACAGGTAGATAGCCTTGAAAAGCTAGCATTTTTACCTGGCGTTATCCCTGCATTATTACAATTACAAGCTGCAGGTTACCGTTTAGTTATGGTATCTAACCAAGATGGTTTAGGCACAGATAGCTTCCCGACTGCTGACTTTGATATTGCACAAGACAAAATGATGGACATAATGCAAAGCCAAGGCATTAGCTTTGACGAAGTATTAATTTGCCCTCACTTTAACGAGCAAAACTGCGATTGCCGTAAACCTAAAACAGGCTTACTTACCGAGCTTATGCGCTCAGGCAAAGTAGATTTAGCACGCTCTTTTGTTATTGGAGACCGCGAAACTGATATTGGCCTTGCTCAAAACTTATGTTGTGAAGGTATTTTATACGACGGTGATTGGAGTGCGATAGTGACTAAATTGACCACTGCAAACCGCGAAGGTCGTGTTACACGCAATACCAAAGAAACCCAAATTGATGTGGCAATAAACCTAGATCAAACTAAAAATGGCAGCATAGACACCGGGCTTGGCTTTTTTGATCACATGCTTGATCAAATTCGTACGCACGCAAACATTGGTTTAAACATTAAAGCCAAAGGCGATTTACACATAGACGAGCACCACCTGGTTGAAGACATTGGTATTGCTCTTGGTGTTGCACTTAAGCAAGCGCTTGGTACTAAATCGCAAATTGCGCGCTATGGTTTTGCTCTTCCTATGGATGAGTGTAAAGCCGAAGCACAAATTGATTTATCAGGTCGTGCATCATTTGTATTAAACGCTAACTTTAGCCGCGAAAAAGCCGGTGATTTAGACGTACAAATGGTTGAGCACTTTTTCAAAAGCTTAAGTGATAACGCCGCTATTAGCCTTATTTTATCGGTAAGCGACGGTAACTGTCATCACCAAGTAGAAGGTTTATTTAAAGCGTTTTCACGCGCGCTTCGCATGGCAGTAGCACAAGACACGACCCAACAAACAGCCAGCTCTAAGGGATGTTTATGATTGCCATAATTAATACCGGTTGTGCCAATATAAATTCAGTACGTTTTGCGTTTGAACGCTTAGGGCAAACACCAACAGTAATTACTTCACCAGAGCAATTAGCGGGTTTTGAGCGCGCTATATTGCCAGGTGTAGGTCACGCATCAGTTGCTATGAAACGCCTAGTAGATAACGGCTGGCAACAAGCTATAAATGAATACCAGCGCCCGCTTATGGGGATTTGTTTAGGCATGCAGCTACTGTGCGAAAGCACCGAAGAAGGTAACGTACAGTGCCTAGGTAAAATACCAGGGCAAGTAAAAGCGCTTGATGTAGGCAATTTAACGTCGCCGCATATGGGTTGGAATAACTTAAGCGTTAACAAAGAGCATGCATTAACTAAAGGGCTAACGCTTGATGAGCAAGTGTACTTTGTTCACAGCTTTGCGCACACCGTAAACGAAGCCACACTCGTGAGCGGCGAGTACGGTCAAACCTTTTCAGCCATTGTTGCTAAAGACAATTACGCTGGCATGCAATTTCACCCAGAGCGTAGCGCGAAAGTTGGCGCACGTTTATTACAAAATTTTGTTGATTGGCAGTTGTAAGCTGACCATTAACTAACAAAAAAGAGATTATTTGTGATTATTCCAGCATTAGACGTATTACAAAATCAAATTGTGCGCTTGTACCAAGGTAAATACGACACAGCACAGTTTTACCCTTTCGAACTTGGCGCGCGTTTAAAAGAGTACGCCGACAGCGGCGCAGGTAAACTACACCTTGTAGATTTAGAAGGTGCACGCGATCCAAGTAAAAAACAGTGGAAACATATTCAAGCTGCAACCAAAGCACTTAACGTACCTTACCAAGTGGGCGGCGGTATTCGCTCAGAGCAAGATGTAAGTGATTGGCTAAAAGCCGGTGCAAACCAAGTTGTTATTGGTTCAATGGCAGTAGAAAAACGCGAACAAGTAAAAGCCTGGATTGAACAATTTGGCGCAGAACACTTTGTAATTGCCCTTGATGTAAATAAAACAGCCACGGGCTGGGCACCTGCTACACACGGTTGGTTAAGTGAATCTGAATTTGGTTTACTTGAGCTGGTAGATTTTTACGTGGGCTTAGGTGTTATTGACTTTTTATGCACGGACATCAGTAAAGATGGCACCATGACGGGTCCATCGTTTGAGCTTTACGAAGATCTAACTCGCCACAACAGCACAATTAAGGTGCAAGCCTCAGGGGGCGTAAGCTCACTTGACGACATTAAAAAGCTTAAAGAGCTAGGTGTTGGCGGCGTTATTTTAGGCAAATCTCTGCTTGATGGCGCATTTAGCGTTGAGGAGGCATTGGCATGTTATCAAAACGCATAATTCCATGCTTAGACGTTAAAGACAGCCAAGTAGTTAAAGGTGTTAAGTTTAAAGGTCATGAAGTTGTTGGCGACATTTTGACAATGGCTAAAGCCTACAGCGAAGCTGGCGCCGATGAACTGGTTTTTTACGAAATCAGTGCAAGCGTTGAAAAACGCCTACTTGATGTAAACTGGGTAGAAAGTATTGCACGCAATATCGATATTCCATTTTGTGTAGCCGGCGGTATTAAGTCAGTAGCTGATGCAGCGCGTGTTTTAGAGCGCGGTGCTGACAAAATAAGCATTAACAGCCCTGCTATTGCGCGCCCTGAACTTATTAAAGAATTACACGATGAGTTTGGCAAGCAATGTGTTGTAGTCGGCATAGACAGCTTTTTTGATGAAACAACTGGTGAATATTTAGTTTACCAATTAACTGGCGATCCTAATGCATCAAGCCGTACACGTTATAAAACACAAGAATGGGTTAAACGCGTACAAGACCTAGGCGCAGGCGAAATTGTATTAAACTGTATGAACCAAGATGGCGTTCGTAACGGTTACGACAACGAGCAGTTAAGTAAAATTCGCGAGCTATGTAACATTCCTTTAATCGCCTCTGGTGGTGCGGGATCAATGCAAGATTTTGTTGATGTATTTAAACAAAGCAAAGTAGATGGTGCATTAGCCGCCAGCGTTTTTCATAAAAATGTGATTAACATTGGCGAACTAAAACAATTTTTAACCGATAACCAAGTGGCAGCAAGATTATGCAAGTAACACAACAAAACCAAGCTCAAGTCGATTTCGCTAAAAGTGAAATGATCCCTGCTATTATTCAAGATGCCCGCTCTGGTGTTATTTTAATGCAAGGCTTTATGAACAGCGAAGCACTCGCTGTTACGCTTGAGAGTAATAAAGTGACGTTTTACTCGCGTTCAAAATCGCGTTTATGGACTAAAGGTGAGTCATCAGAAAACTACTTAAACGTAGTATCTGTGCATACCGATTGTGACTACGATTCAATTTTAGTACTTGCCAACCCAGAAGGCCCAACGTGCCACTTAGGCACACAAAGCTGTTTTGGTGATGAAGCAAAACCAAGTTTAAGCTTTTTAGCACAGTTAGAAGATGTGATTGTTGCACGTAAAAATGACGACCCTGAAAAAAGCTACACAGCGTCATTATTTGCAAAAGACTTAAGCCGTAGTTGTCAAAAAGTAGGTGAAGAAGGCGTAGAAGTTGCCCTTGCCGCTATGAAACACGATAACGATGAGCTAACAAACGAGTCTGCTGATTTAATTTATCACCTTACCGTATTGCTACAACGCCAAGGCTTAGCCCTTGAAGATGTAGTTAAATGCTTGCAAGGTCGCCATAAATAGCATTAGTTGTGACTAACAAGCAGGCTCATATTTATATGGGCCTTTTTATTTTTACAGTAAATCACGTGTGATATAGTGCGTGGCTAAATTAATCGGTTACTGTGAACTATGAAAAACTATATTACTCCTTCTATTGTCGCATTTATTTTAGTTGTCGCGTTTATTTTAGCGGGCTGTACCAGCAAAACTAATCAGACTACAACTACAGCAGCCACTACTACAACGAATCAGTCTGTAAAAACCACAGTAACACTCGATGAATGCAGCACCATAAATAACCTAATAAATGGTTATGAGTCTGGTTTTAATTTAATCAAAACAGATAAAGTAAATAACCAGTTTACTAATCAATGGCGTACTAATACTCATATTATTGGAGCAAGCTGTACGGTTACTTTAAATAAGTCAGAGCAAGCAAGCTACCAATGCCAAACACCTGTTAATACACAAACGCAAACCGTAAAGTCTCATCAAAAACTGGCTAAGCAATTACGCCAATGCTTAACCAAAACAGGTTGGTTTGAAAGCCAAAAAGAAACAGCAAATTCAATTTACAGCACCTTTGTACTTGATACTAAAACCCCAGTAATTACACTTTCTACTAATCAAGAAGGTAATGGGTTTTCTACTCGCTTTGAAATTGCTCCACCGTTAGGACTTTAATAATGCGCCAATTAAATCAAAACAAAAAACCATCTAAATTTAAAACTGATTGCCTAGGAATATGCGAAAGGCGCAGCGGTTACTGCACCGGTTGTGGGCGTACCAACGAAGAAATTTTTGATTGGATAATATTATCTGAAGATGAAAAAAAAGCGATTTTAGAAACACCACGAGCAGATGCTAACTCATAACAAATAAAGCCCCTGATGTTAGAAGTAACAGTTAACTGATTAACTAAAAACTTTTTACTTGTTGTGGCTATTCATTTTAGTTGCGCTAATACAACTTTCGACTACTTGCTCAAATGAGTTATTAATATCTATATTTATAACATTGGGCTCATCTTCTTTTGGAACTTCTAGCGTTTCAAATTGGCTTTTGAGTAAATCAACAGGCATAAAATGCCCTTTTCTGTCCTGCATACGGCTTTTAACCAGTTCAAAATCACCATAAAGATGTAAAAAGGTAATGCCTATATTTCCGTCACATATTTGTTCTCGGTATTTCTTTTTTAATGCAGAGCAGACTATTACCGCAATTTCATTTTTCTTTTCAATGCTAAATGCAGCATCACGTATTCTTTCTAGCCAAGGCACACGATCAGAATCGTTTAAAGGCTGCCCAGATGACATTTTTAATATATTAGCCTTGGGATGTAAGTCGTCTCCGTCGATAAATTTAGCGCCAATGCGCTTTGCTAATGCATCACCCACACTTGACTTTCCTGTGCTTGAAACCCCCATTACAATATAAACACGACCTACATTTGTGTTACTCATGTATTTACCCTCGCCTTAATTTAATAATTAATTATTTTCAATGTATATATTATATTGAGTTACGGGTAACATGTTACCCGTAACAAATGCGAAAGTGAAGTTAAACACACACTAAACATCATAATTCACACTGAATATAAGTAGGGAAAAATGTCAGATTTATCATTAATACTAACAGCGGCAGGCTCCATATTTTTATTGCTTTTCTTAGTAATGAAAGTACGACTACATGCTGTCGTCTCTTTAATCCTTGTTTCTATGATTGCAGGATTATTCTCAGGAATGAGCCCTGAAATAATTGCCGCTACAATTCAAAAAGGAATGGCCGGAACACTAGGCTTTGTAGCGGTTGTGGTCGCTTTAGGCGCCATGTTTGGCAAAGTAATGGAAGAAACCGGTGCGCTGGATCGTATTGCCCACACACTTTTACACCGTTTTGGAGAAAAAAACGCTAATTGGGCGCTTACCTTTACGGGCTTTATTTGTGCCCTCCCCCTGTTTTTTGATGTAGCCGTCGTACTTTTAATCGGTATTGTTTTTGCAGTGGTAAGAAAAGGCGGTGGCAGCGTTGTTAAAATTGGTATTGGGCTACTTGCTGGAATAGCGTCTTGTCAGGCGTTTCTTATTCCTGCGCCAGGGCCGATTTTGGTTGCCTCTCAATTAGGCGCTGACTATGGTTATATGATTTTATTTGGCCTTATTGCTGCCATACCGGCAATGATTATAGGAGGTCCAATTTGGGGCTCTATTATTTCTAAATCTATTCATGTAGAACTCCCACAGCACGAACAAATCGACGATAACCAAAGAGTGGGTAAAGGCACACCTAGTTTTGGATTAGCATTAGGTTTGATTGCTTTGCCATTAATTATGATTAGTTTAAATACTATTGGTAGTCGCTTTGTTGAAAAAGACTCTGATTTATATAATTGGTTAGCCTTTATAGGTCATCCATTTACTGCAATTTTAGTTGCCTGCCTAATGGCATTTTATTTGCTCGGCGCAAGGCGCGGTGTCCCTAATGCTAGAATCATGGAAATTTGTGGTAGTGCCTTACAACCTGCGGGAATTATTATTCTTGTCACTGGTGCCGGTGGGGTATTTAAACAAGTATTAGTTGATTCAGGAGTAGGTACGGCACTGGGTAATTACTTAGCTGGCTCAGGCTTACCGATTGTAATACTCGCTTTTGTATTATCAGCCGCTGTGCGGGTTATTCAAGGCTCAGCGACAGTAGCTATGCTTACAGCGTGTGGCTTAATTATTCCAATGCTTCAGCCTTTAGGGCTTGATGGAGCGCAGCTTGCCGCTGTCACTATCGCTATTGGTGGGGGCTCTATTGTGCTCTCCCATGTAAACGACTCAGGATTTTGGTTAGCGAGTCGCTATCTCGGTTTGAGCGAAATGCAAACTCTTAAAACATGGACAGTAATGGAAACCATTATTGGTACTGTTGGCGCACTTGTCGCTATGATTATTTCTCTGTTTTTGTAAAATTACAGTATGTAGAGTTATCATCACACACATAAAAATTACCTGAGCCTTTTGTTATTTAGGCTCAGGTAATTAAGCTTATGTAATTAGGCTCATATAATTAGAGTATTTAAACACTTTCACCTAGATGAACTATATAACCAGTATCAATTACTTGCTCATAATTCATGCTAGTATCCAAATCGGAATTAATCCGGCTCAACAACTCTCTTCCCGCAACATTACCTATCTGATAACGAGGGGTGATCACACTTGCTAATTGAGGCACCATTGCTTGGCCAATATCATGACCATGAAAACCCACAACCCCCATTTGGCTAGGCACTAAAATATTGTTTCGCTGGCACTCAAAAATAGCCCCAATTGCTAAATCATCATTAGTACAAAACAAACAGTCAGTATTTGGGTATTCGGCACGCGCTTTTTGTAAAAGTTCAGCGCCTAAACTGTAAGATGAAGCTTGATCAGTCATCACACTTTTAGGCGTAAAGCCTTTAGCTAACATAGCATCTGAATAACCTTGAAATTTTAGGCGTGTTCGTACATCGAGCCTTGCTCCAATATAAACAATATTGCGATAGCCTTTATTTAAAAGTGCTGTCGTCATATCAAAAGCTGCTTTAACGTTATCAAAACCAACCGCTTGTTGCATAGGAGAGTGATGAGTATCCATTATTTCAATCACAGGTACGCCTGACATTTCAATCATTTTTAGCGTTCTGTCTGTGTGTGTGGTTTCTGATAAAATTAAACCATCAACGTGGTACGACAATAAATACTCAACCCGTTTTTCTTCAATTTCAGGGTTGTAACCATAATGGGCCAACATTGTTTGATACCCTGCAGGCCCTGTTACATCTTCAATACCTCTTATAACTTGAGCAAACACGTGATTCGTTAACGATGGAACGAGTACACCAATAGAGTAGCTTTTAGCATTAGAGAGTAAATCAGGGGCTTTATTTGCAATGTAACCTAGCGTATCAATAGCTGCACTAATTTTAGTGCGAGTAGACTCTGATACTTTTTCGGGATTACGTAAATAACGACTCACCGTCATTTTGGTTACACCAACCGCATCGGCAATATCTTGAAGAGAAGAACGTTTGTTTTTTTTCATCACACACAATTAAATAAAATGTTACTTGTAACATACCAACTATTGTGAAAAATCACTACTTTTAGCCATTTTTATTTAGGTTATCACTAAGCGATTACCCAAGAGATTTAAATAACCTAGACCTATTTTAATGAATAAATCTGTATTTGTACCAATAACATTAAACAGAGGCTCAGATACTCCGAGCCTCATCGTAATTAAAAACTTATAGCAATCTCAACAATTGCGAACCAGGTACGCCGCTTTGTGGTAATAACGCGGGGGTAACTGCAAATACTTCTGGAATTTTACTTTTAATTTCATCCATCTTTTTACGGTTATTTTGTTTATCATAAACATAATATTTAAGGATATTTCCGTATACATTGTCTTTTGCATCAACCTGCTCTAGGGTTTTTAATGCTTTATCGTAATCAGCAAGGTAAATGTATGCCAGTGCTAAGTTATCAGCAGAGCCAACATGTAGCTTCCCTTCAAGCTGTTTTGATAAATCTTCAAGCTCTGCAACAGCAAGCTCATAACGCCCTAGCTGTATATAGGCCGTTGCTAGTGAATTTTTTAAAAAGTAAGGCGGGTTACTGCCCGGCTCGTACCATTTTTCGTAAGCACTCAGTATGTCATCATATTGCTCAAGTTTAGAGTAAACGTGATTTAGCAGCCTAAAGCTTTGTAGTTTGATTTCAGCTTCTTCAAAACCAGTAAGTTTGTCTCTATTCAAGTGCCAATCTTGAATGCCTTGCGCAGCTTGGCTTAACAGTTCAGGGTTATCACTTTTTGCCCCAGCAGCGCTTTTTAGAAGCTGTGCAAGTTGTTGTTTATATTCTTCACTTTTAACAGGAGCCTGAGACGTATTATTACTTTGCTGTTTGTTATCTGAACTACCGTCTACAATTTGCGCTGCAGCTAAAGCACTAAAAGACATTGCCGCCGCAACCATAACCAAATATTTACTTTTCATTGTTTTTTCCTTGTTTAACATTTTGATCCTCTGAATATTAAAACTCTTAGAATGAGCAATATTCAAAAGTGGGGGGGTAAAAAAGTTAGGCGAGCTTTTAGCACTTTGCTCTTGTAGCAATAAACTGGCTAAATCCAATTGGTATTTACCTTTTAGCTTTTGCATACACAACTCATCACAGCTAAGTTCGAGTTGCTCTTTTGCTAAACCAGTTAACTTTAAGCAAATAGGATTCCACCAAAAAACGCTTTCTATAAAACAAATAAGCCACGTCCAATAAATATCACCTTGTTGTAAATGAGTTACCTCGTGTTGAATGACTGAATCTAATTCTTTACGGTGTGTCATCGTCGACTCTAACCAAATAACAGGCTTTATTAACCCGGTAGCAAAAGCAGGTTCTGTATGGGTTGTTAGTCTAATTGGATACTGATTGTTAATGTGGTTAAGTTCAGGACTTGGCTTTGAGTTAATGTATAAATTTTTTATAAGCTTTACATATAAGCCCACGCGTAATAAAAACAGTCCAAAACCACTAACAAGCAAAATAATAAAAATATTACTCATTGATGGAACAAAGTCCCACATACTCTGCTTACTTAGTAGCGTGTTCGGAGTCGTTGTGTGTAAGGTATCTGGTATTAACACTTTTATATCGGGAACAATTTGCGCCACATTTAATGTGTAACGTTCTGATCCTTCAAAAAATGATAACTGAGATAAGTATTGCCAAGGGACAAACCAACATGCCAAGGCAATCATTAAAATGTAAAAGTTTAATCGTGCTGGGGCATTTTTAAGCCCTTTTACTGTAAGCAAAATACATAAGCTAATAAGTGTGCAAGTTAGTAAATAATCCGTCATTACCCTCTCCTTTAATCTAACTTCTTATTTTTTAAAAGCGTTTGTAAATATTCTATATCTTCATCATTTAGCTTTTCTTCTTTGATAAAGTGGGCAATTAAACTACGAGAATTACCTTTAAAAAATCGTTGCATAAAACTAGGCATAGCTTGCTCCGATAATGTGTCTTGAGTAACTATTGTTCTAAAAACAATAGCTCGCCCTTCATGTCCACAACGCTCAATCGCTCCTTTGTGTTCTAACCTATCTACAATAGTTTTAACTGTTGTATAGGCTACTTTTTTATCTTTTTGCTTATCAGCTAAAAGCACCTTATGTAGTTGACTCGCGGTACAGGGTTCTTCCTGCCAGAGCAGCTGCATAATATCCATTTCAAAATCACTAAGTTTCATTGTCGCCCCTATTACTACGCTTGTAGTGGTACTGTTACAAATGTAGTAGTAAGTAATCTTAGTGTCAATACAAAATTGACATGTGAATAAAAAACAAGCGGTAAAAATATAAAAGTCTTGGGAAGGTTTTATAAAAAAGGTAGATAAAATAAAGAGGTATACTTATTAATAGATTTTAGAAAAACATAAAAAACGATAGTTTATTTTCAACTAACGCTTTTTATGCTTTAAAGTTTTTTATGAAAGGTAGTGAGGTAACTATGCTTTATCGAGCGCTTGGCTTACATCGGCAATTATGTCTGCAATGTTTTCAATACCAACCGACAAACGAATTAAATCGCGGCTTACGCCCGCATTAGCAAGTTCTTCATCATTTAATTGGCGGTGTGTAGTTGACGCAGGATGGCACGCAAGCGACTTGGCATCGCCAATATTAACCAATCGTAAAATCATATTTAGCGCATCAATAAAACGAGTCCCTGCCTCTAGCCCACCTTTAATTCCAAAGCTTAAAATACCCGATGCTTTACCACTGGTGATTTTTTGGCTCATTTCGTTATACGGGCTTGATTTTAATCCTGCGTAATTAACCCAAAGCACTTTTGGGTGATTTTCTAAATACTCAGCCAGATGCTGTGCATTTTCGCAGTGGCGATCCATTCTTAAGCCTAAGGTTTCAAGGCCGATTAAAATGTCAGATGCGTTTTTAGGCGCAAGCGCTGCGCCGGTATTTCTAAGTGGCACTACTCTGCAGCGTCCAATAAATGCAGCTTCAGCAAAGGCTTCGGTATAAACCACGTTGTGATACGACGGATCGGGCTCGTTCATCATTGCAAAACGCGTAGCATTCGCTTTCCAATCAAATTTTCCTGAGTCGACAATCATGCCGCCAATGGCAGTACCGTGCCCGTTTATATACTTTGTCAGTGAGTGGACCACTATATCGGCGCCCAGCTCAAATGGGCGGCACAAATACGGCGTAGCCACGGTATTATCAACAATAAGCGGCACACCTTTGCTGTGTGCAATGTGTGCTAAACGTTCAATATCAACAATATTACCTGCCGGATTACCAATAGATTCACAAAAAACAGCGCGGGTGTTGTCGTCAATTGCATTCTCGAACGCGCTAAAGTCATCAGCTTTAATCATGCGTGCTTCAATACCTTGCCTAGGTAAGGTATGTGCAAATAAGTTATACGTACCACCATACACTTGGCTGGTACTTACAATATTAGTGCCTACTTCACACAAACATTGAATAGCATACGTAATAGCAGCCATCCCAGAGGCGACAGCTAGCCCACCAATGCCCCCTTCCATTGCAGCAACACGTTGTTCAAGTACAGCATTGGTCGGGTTCATTATGCGGGTGTAAATATTTCCAGGTACTTTTAAATCGAATAAATCAGCGCCATGCTGCGTGTTATCAAATGTATAAGATGAAGTGTGATAAATAGGCACGGCTGCCGATTTGGTCGTAGCCTCAGATTCGTAACCGTGGTGCAGTGCTAATGACTCTAATTTCATAATTATTTCCTTCAATTAATTTACCACTAAGCTAGCACTTCTTGTTTATAAAATGCACATGAAATATTTTAAAGGGTGTTGAAGTGATTTGATTTAAGTTAAAGGCAGCTCGGAGCGATAACCGGACGGTCATCTTTTTATATCAAATGCATTTAAGATTTCCCTGACTTGATGTAAATAGTAATTTGACTCTTATATAAGGAATGATATGAGTATCGTGAGATAAGGTTTACTTAGCTACTTTATGTTAATGTAAATAAGGTAATAATTAATTTTTAAGGTTGAAGTAATGGAATATAACAATCTATCCAAGCTTGTAAAAAAAGTTCTCAAAACAGATCAAAGTGGTAATACAACAATGCCCTCAAGACGCGAAATGACAAGCAAAATTTTTGCGTTTATTATGCTTATTCCTGGAATTACTAGCATTGTGATGACTGTCACAAGCGAAGGAGGGGAAAGTATTTTCTTCGCGATTTCGGCAAGCTTCTTTTTAGGTATATCTATATTGCTTTTTGGTCAAAAGAGCCGTTTAGAGTTTAACGGGACAGAAAAACAGCTTAATTTAAAAACCGCATTATGGGGTTGCTTTCAAAGAAGTAAAGTTGTTACATCGTTTGATACACTATCATTTGAATTAAGTAGTATAGGCGCGCAAGGCCCTTATCAAATTAAGTTTGTTGATCAGTTATATGAATTTAAACAGTATACAGATGCTAAGATGTTCATTTCGTTTTTATATACGAAATATAATACTACTGCTGTTGAAACCATATCGGATTGGCCTAATAAAACACCGATAAGGTTTGCTCAAAGTGAATTATATAGCTCACCTCAAATTACTCATGATACTAAAAAAGCTAATTCAAACTCTCATCTGGAAGATGTAGATTTTAATAGTGAAGATCTTGTTTTCATTGAAATATGGGATCGCAAATCGCTAATAAAACTATCCTTGCCATTTTTTGTTTTTACAGCCATTGCTGGCTTAGTTAAATACGGAGTGCTGTAATGTATTTTAAAGAACTATCTAGTGAGCTAGCTATTTATCGACAACCAAGGTTAACTAGATTATTGCTAGTTTTGTTGTGTGGTTTCTTTTTATTTATCGGACTAATTAATGTGTTCAATTCTGATGAAGCAAAATCATTACCGATATGGGTATCTGGGTTTATATGCTGGCTAGGGTGGAGTGGTCTGTTTGGTGGCTATGTATGTCGTTTTGATCTCGCAAAGCAAACCTTGGAATTAAAGTCGAGTAGTTTATATACTATTTTTAAACGTGTGTATAAACTATCAGATATTAAAGGCTTTAAAGCTATACCTAGAAAAGGCTACACACATGACTATAGATTATATGCAGTGTTAACTGATAATACTCATATTGCTTTCGCAAACTACAAAGGACGAGGATTTGCAGTTAAGGAGTGTATAAAAATGGCTGAGTTTGTCAGTAAGCCTTATCAAATCAATATTGATACAGCTCCATTATAATTTTCTTAGAACAAAGTAGCGTGGATTAACATTTTTTTAGAAACCAATGCCAGACGCTTACTTCAGGTCTGGCATTGGTTCAAACTTAAGCATCGATCTGTTCTGATACTTCTAACGCATCATCAACTTCTATTCCCAAGTATCTGACAGTGCTCTCTAGTTTTCTATGGCCAAGTAGAAGCTGACAGGCTCTTAAATTTTTAGTTTTTTTGTAAATTAGTGATGGTTTGGTACGTCTCATTGAATGAGTACCATATTGAGTCTTATCTAACCCAATTGAGGTGACCCAAGAGTCAACTATACGTCCATATTGACGGGTTGAGAGGTGTGCAGAAGAATGAACTCGTGACTTAAATAAGTAATCATAAGAATTGAGACTAAATTGCTCTATGAGCGCCACAATTGAGATCCTTGTATTTCCAGTAATTTCAAATTGAACAGGCATACCAGTCTTTTTTTGAACGACTATTGCCCTTGATTGGATTGTTTTACCATGTGCGATGTCGTTAACTTTTAGTGAAACTAAATCACATCCTCTTAGTTTGCTATCTATGGCTAGGTTAAATAGTGCTAGATCTCTTATTTTATGAAAAAGTTCCAGTCGTATTCGGATAGCCCATATTTGCTGTAATTTTAGTGGTAACTTTTGTCCTACAAGCTTATTTTTATTCCAAGGCTCTTTAGGCTGATATATTGTTAACTGATGCATTAGTTGTACTCCGGTGTTTATGGAGTTTTAAGCTTAGCTCGCTACAAAAAAATTCAGGTATGAGCGAGAAGCCGTCACTTAGGTAAGTTGTCATTAACTTAGTAAGAATAAGAGGAAAATTTGCTTTTTTTACATGTTTATATAAGCAGCAGGAAGAGTAATATTTATAGTTGGCAATAGTTTACGCCATTTGCTATTAATATAAGTTCATATAATAAGGACGTTTTCGCGCTAAAATAGGGAAAGTGTCCTCTGATAAAGTTGTTATACGTTTCCGGAGGATTTGGCATTGGAAGAACTAGTTCAGAAATTAGCTTCAATTGATGAGTTGGAAACTTGGAAGCAACATTGCCAAGGTTACAGTTCCCAAGAGAAGAAAGCTGCGTTCGAGCGTGCTCAATCGCTGTGGATTGCAAGAAAAGTGTCAGAGAATACTCTCTATCTTCATCCCGAAGTTATCTCAGATCTTCATAAGCAAAACTGGCTCCCAAATGATCTGCAAAAGCGCATGATATGGGCAAGTGTGTTGGTTTCTGGTGAGGGTAGCGATAGTAGACAACGTTTCAAGTCTATCAAAGCTAGCTTACTTAAGAGGCATGGTAGAGATTGGTGGGAAGATGTCTATAAACGTCAAAAACCTGCATTTGCTGCTAAAGAACGTATTCGTAATCAAACGGCTTCAAACGGTGCTGCTGTTAATATGCTTATGGCAAAAACTCACTTATTCGGTGATATTGCTAGAGACCAAATACACAGTGCATTGAGCATGGTTCCTAAGTGGTAAAAAACGTATAATAAATCGTTTAAGACATATTCTCAACGCTTGGCATTTTTTATTCTATCGTTGGGTTTCGTGTTTAAGGTGGTATGGTTAGGTTCATTGGTAGCGTTGCTCACTACTTAATGCAGCGTTATGTTTAAAAAGGTTTCGCGGCCACTAACCGCGATTTGTCGCCTAGTAAGCGGCTAAAGGGCTATCTCGCGTTGTGAGGCTCACCATATCTCGGGTCGAGGGTGAGCAGAAGTAGTCCGACGAGTAAGCTCATACTAGTTAGAGTAACCTCGACCGCTTGCAAGGCGGTATATAAAAAACGAGTCTTTTATGACTCAAGCGCTTGAGTCGCTCTAATGGGGTCAAACCATGAAAGCTACACTCAGCATCGAAGTAAAGATTGATTTAGCTAAGGTAATATATGCCTTAACGGGCTTATGTATTGCTATAGCCAATATCATCCAATACTTCTAAAAGTCCTACGGGGTGTTGCAAGCACTCCGTAGGCATTATCCATATAAGAACTTCAAACGGAGAAAATACAGTTGGCTGTTAATTGGACGTTACCACCGTCCGCTCATGGCACTTAGCAGTCATAAATAAGCGAATCAAATACCAACAAAAAAGGCGCTTCCTTTACGGTAAGCGCCCTTCTGTTATCTCACTAATTGCTTATTTTACGATTGTCATTTCGTCCAACAAGTTTTGTGCATTATCTACTTTATCCATTACCCACAGCATGTAGCGCGAATCAACGTGGATTGAGCGATTAAGCTCAGGGTTGTAATCCCAGTCACCAATAATACTTTCGTAAACACCGTCAAACAGTAAGCCTACAAGCTCTGCTTTGCCGTTAAGTGTTGGCGAACCTGAGTTACCACCAGTAGTGTCTACATTAGATAGAAAGTTAACAGGTACTGTATTCATGCCACCTGTGTAATCACCATAAAGCTTGGCTTTAATTTGCTCTTGTAACTTTTTAGGTGCATTAAATGGGTCAACATCGGTGTTTTTAGCTAGTAATCCTTCAAGCGAGGTAAAGGGTGTTGCTACCAAGCCGTCTTGAGGTGAGTAGCCGCCTACGGTGCCATAGGTAACACGGAGTGTGCTGTTGGCATCGGCGTATACAGGTTTGTTTTTAGCTTTGTTAAACGCAATGATTGCGCTCATTAGCTCTGGGCGAGCTGCTTGTAATTTACCTGCCAGTGCTTTTGATTTATCTTCCTCTGCTTTCATTACTTTAAATATTGCTTTAGCGTACTGCACAAATGGGTCTTGGCTTTGATTTAGCTGGCTAAACGATTGCTCAAACAATGAATTGCGAACAGTGGCATTATCGAGTCTTGACTGCTCATACATGCTATCAAGTAACGCGCTTTGGGTTGCTTTATCAAACCCATTTTGTACTTTAAATACGTTATCAACGTCGCTAAAACGCTCTTCTTTTGGAAGTGCTGCATACAGTTCTAAAAAGTGCAGTAAAATAGCTTTGTCTACTTTGCTATCATAACGGCGCGTCATGCGCTCAAGCCCTGCTTTAATGCGAGGTAAGTCACGTTCTTGATAACCAGATTCACGTTCGCTATTTGGCTGTTGCTTTTCATAAGCTAGGCGGTATAAACGTCGTGCTGTGCTGATCATTTGTGAGCGGTGTACATAACCTAACATACGGTCGCGTTCACTGTGCTCTTGTGATTGCGCAATTAGCTCAGATAGCTCACCTAATACGCTTCCGTATTGTTCTTTACGCTCACCATCACTATTGATCCATTGTGTTAGGTCTTGCTCAAACTGTTTTTTGCGCTCAAGCATAGTGCCTTTTTTGAAGCTTTCGATCATCGAACCATAGTTTTTAATATAGTTGTTATAACCTGCAATGGTACTTTCGTAAGCAATACGCGCTTTACTGCCGTCTTCTGAGTTTTCTTCAATAAGCGACACGTATTTTGAGTTATGAACGCGTGCTTTAGGGTAGCTGTCGTTAAATACGTTATCTACCTCTGTTGCTATACGGTAGCGGTTAGTACGTCCTGGGTAGCCTGTAACCATTACGAAGTCGCCTTCTTGCACGCCTTTGGCACTTACTTTTAGGTAAGAGTCTGGTACGTAAGGTACGTTGTCTTCGCTGTACTCTGCTGGTTTTCCATCTTTGCCTACATAAGCGCGGTAAAAACCAAAGTCGCCAGTATGGCGCGGCCACATCCAGTTATCTATATCGCCGCCGTATTTACCTACGCCCATTGCCGGTGCATAAGTTAAGCGTACGTCTTTAATTTCAAGTGACTTAATTAGGTAAAACTCTAAACCACCATGAAACGAATACACATTACAACGATAGCTTTCGTCGGCTTCACACTGGGCTACTAGCGCTTTTTCATTTTTTCGAGTGCGTCGTAGCGTGCTTTTGCTGTTAACTCGTTAGTACCTTTAATTACTTCATCTGTTACGTTGGTGACCGTTTTTGTTACATAGACGCGTGAGCCCGGCGCTGCAGGTAAATCTTCTGTAGGACTTTTAGCTAAAAAGCCATTTTCTAAAATATTGTTTTCAGGCGTTGAGTTGTATTGTACCGAGCCATAAACACAGTGATGATTTGTGACCACTAAGCCTTTTGGCGATACAAACGATGCTGTACAGCCACCTAGGCTAATTACCGCATTCATTGGGAATTCGGTTAATTTAGAAATAGATTCAACATCAATTTCAAGCCCTTTGGCTTTTAAAATTGATTCTAACTCTGGAAGTTGGTGTGGTTGCCACATGCCTTCGTCGGCTAAGGCACTACTTGAAAGTGATAAAGAAAATGTGGCTACTAATGTAGCTACAAGAGGTTTTAAACGCATTATAGAATCCTTTTTATTTGTTTCTATAACAGGTTACTCGCGATGGGACAATAAGGTCAATAGCCGTGCAATGAATTGTTACAATCGAGTGTTTAATCTTACTTTTTATCAAAATTCATCGAAAAATCAAGAAACTGTTTTGCTGGTATTGGTTTACTAAAATAGAAGCCTTGCATAAAATCACAACCCAATTCGTTCAATAAAGTATGCTGCTCTTTTGTTTCTACACCTTCGGCTACCACTGTCAGTCCTAAGCTGTGTGACATGGCAATAATTGCCTTTACGAGATTACAATCTTCATTGTTTAGTACAATACCGTCAATAAAACTTCTATCTATTTTGAGTACATTAAAAGGGTATTCTCTCAAATAACTTAATGATGAATAGCCTGTACCAAAGTCATCCATTGATAAGTTAATCCCTAATGCTGTAATTTCAGTCAGTATATCAACAACATTAGTGTGGCAACTCATCAGTACTCCCTCAGTAATTTCAAGCTCTAAACTTTCGGGATTTACGTTTGCATCAATAAGTGAGTTTTGAATAAAGCGCAGTAGTCCTGAATCTCTAAATTGACGAGGAGATAAGTTAACTGCCATTGTATATTTTTGTTCGCGTTTACAGGTGCTTTGCCACTCATTTAAAAAATGTAATGCTTGGCTAATTACAAATTTACCAATAGGTACAATTAATCCTGTATTTTCGGCAATAGGTATAAACTCATCGGGTGTTACATTGCCTAACTCAGGGTTATGCCAGCGTAATAACGCTTCAGCACCAATGATATGTTTATTTTTAACATCTAATTGAGGTTGGTAATATAGTTCGAATTCATTACGCTCAAGGGCACCACTCATTTGCTCTTCAATTGATAAACGCCGCTGGATTACTACATTCATTTGCTTTGCAAAAAAAGAATAGGTGTTCCGGCCTAATGCTTTAGCTTGATACATTGCGGTATCTGCGTTACGCAGTAAATCCGAAGCTGAACTGCCATTTTCAGGATACATAGCAATGCCAGCGCTCAACGTAACCATTAATTCGCGGCCTTCTATTTTAAATGGTTCTCTAAAGTTTTTAAGTAACTTATCAACTATACGCAGCGCACTTTTTGCACAAGTTAAATCTGGTAATAATACAATGAACTCATCGCCTCCTAACCTTCCTACCATATCGTTATCACTGATAGTTCGCTGGAGTCTTGCAGCAGCTTGAATTAATAGTTTATCGCCAACTTCGTGTCCAAGTGAGTCGTTAATTTTTTTAAAATCATCTAAATCAAGAAAACATACAGCGGCATTACCTTTATTTTCATCTGCATCTTTCAAAATTTTTGATAACTTATCTAGCGCTAAAAACCGATTAGGAAGTAATGTTAAGCTATCAAAATAGGCTTGATGGCGTATTAGCTCATCTGATTTATGTTGTTCGGTAATATCACGAACAATAACCATGACTTGCTCATATTGAGGTACATGATTTACACGGGCTTCAAAATATACAGTGCCTTTAGGTAGTCTAAGTTCGTACTCAAAGCTAACCATTACTTTTTGTTTTAGTGCTTGGGCAATATTAATCTGAAATTTAATCGCAATTTCATCAGGTAATACAGCAAACATGCTTTTACCAATAAATTCATTAGGATTAACATAGAGGTTATTCTCATTGCTGGCGTGATAGTCAACAATAGTGCCATCTTCTTGCATTAAGAAGAATAAATCAGGAATCGCTTCGAATATGGTTTCAAGCATTTTTTCTTTGAAAACAGCCTGCCCTTGGGCCTTTTTTACATCGGTTAAATCAATATCTATGCAATACATTTGTTTAATATTATATTGATTTATAAACATCACATGGCTTGAATACACACACACCTGTGTACCATTCTTACGCTGTAAGGTAATTTCTGCTGCAGGAATTTCTGTACCGTTGTTAAGCCAATTAGTATGAGCCGATACAACCGCGTCTTGCATTGGGGTAGGAATAATTAAATCTTCTAGTTTTTGTCCAGCAGCTTCTTGTGCATTATACCCATAAAGATACTCACTACCTTTATTCCAATAAATCACACGTCGTTGTTCGTCATATCCTTGCACAGAAATAGCATTAACCGCATCAAATAATTGATGAAGAGGGTCGTTTGTAACAAACTGATGAGTTAACGCATTTACAACTTTATCTATTTTCATTTCGATGACAAGGATCAAGAAAAACTTACTAATAATAATAGTATTTAATGACTAATTTTTCTCTAAAAAATGTATTTATATTAGTAATTAATTTGATTTTAGCAACAAAACAAGTCAACAGCTCATTTTTCATACATACATTTCATGTAAATAGGTGCTTTTTAAGACAAAATGTAGCTGCCGGCTCTGAATTATCAGGCCTAATAGCTTACTCTATTTTTTTATAATACCAATTTAGTCTTAAAATTATTTTTGATAAACTTAGTAGAAAGAATATGAAAATTTCCCCTGTTAACATCATTCCATTTTTTTAACATATCTATATTTTTAATACGCTACGATTTCCAGTTTTATTATTTCATGATGAACTTAAAAAACATCAACACATAGCGTGATCCACGATGTAATACGGAAGATCACGCTATGATTAATTAATATAAAAAACAATATAATTTTTATCGTTATTTGTCAGTTACATCATTTGGATGTTCAACACCAATCCACGCTTTAAATAATGCCTTTTGCGCAAGCGTTGCCTCTTTATCAGCAACTACTTTTTTAGGCTTATCAAAATCTTTTGATAATACTAATGTTAAGCTTTCAAGGGCATCACGGCGAATGTAGTCTATTGTTACTTTGTCGCCTGCTTTAAACGTTTCTAAGCTGGTTTTTAAATCTTTACCTACGTGATGTTTGTTTATAGCGACAATTTTATCATCGGTAGTTAAACCTGCTTTCCACGCACTGCCACCACGGCGAACGTAACTTAACGTAAGTAACTCGCCTGTGTTTTTAGCGATAGCATCAATACTTGCAAGGGCTTTTGCTTTTTCAGGACGTTCAAATTTCAAGCCTACTTTAGTAAGTAAGTCGTCAAAGTTAATACTTGCAGGCGACTCAACATTTTCTTGCCACCAGCTTGAGTAATCACGCCCTGTTAAATCTTTTAAGATATTAAGTACATCTACATCTGTAAAACCAGCTGGCATTTTATGATTGTTATAAAGTGCTTTGTGTACGTCTCGGTAGCTTATTTTACCTTGGCTTTTTTCTAGCAAGTCGATATCTAAAACTAATGAAAGTAACGAACCCTCAGAATAAATATTAGTGCTGTAGTTACGTGCATGATCGCCACCTTGATTAATCCATTTATCAAAGCTTGTTTCGCTTGCGCTTTGCACTTCACGGCCCGGTGTTTGTAAATGACGATTAATGGTTTTACTCATCACTTTAAAAAATTCATCTGTTGTTTCAATACCAGAGCGAACCATTAAATGATCTTCAAAATAACTTGTTGAACCCTCTGCAATCCAAAGCAGTTTAGAGTAATTCATGTTCGTGTAATCGTACGGCACTAAACCTTGAGGGCGGTATGCTTTAACATTCCACGTATGAACAAACTCATGCGCAGCGGTGCTAATAAAGGCTAGGTAATCTTCGCGGCTACCAAATCTATCGCGTGGACGTTGAATAATTGTTGAGTTTAAATGCTCTGTTGCACCACCAGCACCCGACGTAGCATGAACCATAAATACATAACGTTCATACGGATATCCATCCCAAATTACATTACCAGTAGCAACCAATTTTTTAAGATCGGTAAGCATTTGCTCTACATCGTAGTTACCATCGCCCCATATAACTAAATCGTATTCACGGCCATCTACTTCAAATGTGTGTAGTTGGTTAATACCCGTTTCGATTGGTGAATCAACAAGTACGTCGTAATCTGCTGCTTTAAATGAATTTTTGCCTTTTAAATTATCCATACCCGATACAGAGCGCCACTTTTTAGGTACCTCTAAATTAACGGTTACTGGCTCTTGGCGAAATGATTCACTAAACATAAAAAAGCCTGATGCATCTATAAATGCATGGCTGTCGTCAATGTGGCGAGCGCGCTTACCAAGCTCATTTGCATACACTTGGTAGTCAACATTAACTTCTGTTGGCTCATTAAGGTGTACACGCCATGTACTATGGTCAATTTTTTCCCATTTTAACTCTTTGCCATCTTCATCTTTAGCTTTGAAGTAACGAATGCCATTAGCAAGGTTTAGCATTTCGTAGCGACCCGTTCGCCATGCAGGAAGTTTTATATCAAGATGTGCTTGCGCTGTTTTTGGAAACTCAACACTTACATCGCCTAAATGGTGTTGTGGTTGTGAGATTTCTAAAGAATAATTTACGTCGGCAAATACAGGTGCTGAACATGCAGCTAAAATAGATAGGGCTAATAACTTTTTCATAGAGACTCTTAGTGGAAACTTAATTGCCTGCAAGACTAGCAAGCCCCTATTTAAAAGTGAATTAAATACGACAAATTGCCCCGTATACGAGTTTATACGTAGTAGCTTATTAAAATTTCTAAGTTTTTTACTAGATAACTACACATAATAAAAATTTGTTGTAAACTGAAGATAATAAAATTAATTTGATGGCGGTACGCTTAGGTGTCTGAAAGATCTAATCCAACAGATAAAAAACTCAAACAAGCAATTGATGCTCGTATGGCTGTTGAAAGTGCACGCAAACATCAAGTGGATATTTTGTGCGACTTTGCAGCTAAACTTTCGCTAAGCTGTAAAGGGCTTGATATTGAGTTAGATAATCGCCTTGCTAAATTTAGAAGTGCACTCAATAAAGGTATGAGCTTTGAAGACCTCTCTCCCCTTGTTAGTGAAACTTTAACACTACTTAAAAACCAAGAATCAGTTCAACAGACCCAACAACGTGATTTATTCAACAATGTGCAAAATGCAGGTAAACAACTACAAAAAACCAAGGGTTTAACTGACGATACCCGCAGGACACTAAGAAACCTACTCGATAATGAAATTAATAATGTCCATTCAGTGCATGGTTATATCCCACTTCTTGATCAACTTATATCGTTTTACCATCAAGCTTTAATAACAAAACAAGACCCAGTAATTGATAAAAAGTTACCTACTGTACAAAGCTATGCAAATAAACTGCTTGAACTAACTAATGAACTTGTTCTGGAAGATGAAGCTACTCAACAAATTAAACATATAAAAAACAGCATTACCGCAAGTAAAACTATAACAGCATTACTTGATGCTGCGATTAGTATTATTGATGTAGTGGTAAAAAATATAAGTAAAGAACGTAAATCGGCACAAAGTTTTTTAGTTTCATTAAATCAAACCCTTGAAGATTTACACAATTCTATTATCTCAACTAGCAAGCACTCTGAGTCAATGGAAGTTGAGTTTGACTCATTAAATAAAAGTATCGAACTAAAAATAAAAAATCTTAATGAGCAAACCCAAAAAGCCACGTCAATTTCATCTTTAAAAGAACTCGTAGATAACGAATTAAAATCACTAAGCGAAGATTTTATAGCAAAAGAAAAACTTGAGCGAAAAGACAGAGAAATGCTTAGCTCTAGCTTTAATGAAATAAATAATCGTATTGGCACTTTAGAAGGTAAGTTAACTACTTATAAAAAACGCTTAAACGAGCAGCGCTTTAAAAGCTTACTTGATGGGCTTACAAAACTGCCTAACCGAGCTGCATTTGATGAACGCTACGATCACGAAATGCATTTGTTTAATGTGCAGCCATCAGATGTTACGCTTGCGGTTATTGATGTTGACCACTTTAAATCTATCAATGATAGATTTGGCCACACCGCAGGCGATATTACCTTACAGGTTATATCAAAAGCGTTGCAAAAATCGGTAAGAAAGTCCGATTTTATAGCGCGTTACGGCGGTGAAGAATTTGTATTGTTAATGCCTGGTGTGTCGCTAGAAAACGCAACATTACCTCTGGATAAAGTAAGAAAGGTAATTAAAAATATACCTTTTAAATTTAGAGAAAAACAAATTGAGATCACTATCTCGGTAGGTGCAACTCAGTTTAAAAAAGGCGATACTCTGTTAAAGGCATTTGATAGAGCAGATGATGCTCTTTACGAGGCCAAAAATTCAGGACGAGATAGACTTTGTACCAGTAAATAATGTCATAGCCATTATAAATTTCATGACAAGTAGTTTTTTACGATTTAGCAGTAAGGAGAACGTCTATGTTAATACAGTTAAACCCAACTGGGGTTTTAGATTTACTGTCGCAATTAGAAGTTGATTTATTAGAGCAATCTTCTGCTAGTGAGCGTTATAAGTTATTTAGAAACTGCGTACTAGCAGTGCTTAATGTAGGTAGCCATACCGACGAAAGTAGCGATATATACGACAAATACAAAGATTTTGATATTCGTTTAGTAAGCCGCGAACGAGGCATTAAAATTGAGCTTGAAAACCCACCCGAAACCGCATTTGTTGATGGCGAAATAATTACCGGAATTCACGAGCATATATTTTCTGTTATTCGCGATATTTTGTTTATTTGTCAAAAATACGAAAAAGATTTAAAAGAGCAAAAAGCCATTACTCATATGGTATTCGATATGCTCAGAAATGCAGGTGCTTTGCGTGTTAATAGCGAGCCAAGTATGGTTGTATGCTGGGGCGGACACTCAATAAACGAAGTTGAATATAAATACACAAAACAAGTAGGTTACGAACTTGGCTTACGTGGATTAAATATTTGTACTGGTTGTGGCCCTGGTGCCATGAAAGGCCCAATGAAAGGTGCCACTATTGGCCATGCAAAACAGCGCAATACCAATAACCGTTACTTAGGCCTAACAGAGCCAAGCATTATTGCTGCAGAGCCACCAAACCCTATTGTTAACGAATTAGTTATTTTACCTGACATTGAAAAACGCCTTGAAGCTTTTATAAGAACAGCTCACGCTATTATCATTTTTCCTGGTGGCGCAGGTACTGCTGAAGAATTGCTATATTTATTAGGCATATTACTTCATCCAGATAACACCAAACAATGTTTGCCTGTGATTTTAACTGGCCCTAAAGAAAGTGAAGCGTACTTTAAAGAGCTGTGTGAATTTGTTGAAATGACGCTTGGTAAAGAAGCATTAGATAAGTTTGAAGTTATTATTGATAATCCTGAGTTAGTTGGACAAAAGCTAAGATCGGCTATGGCCAATGTTCGTGATTACCGTAAAAGTGAAGGCGATGCCTACTACTTTAACTGGACGTTAAAAATCGATAACGATTTTCAACAACCTTTTGCACCAACACACGAAAATATGGCAAGTCTTGATTTACATCTTGATCAACCAAAGCAGTTATTAGCAGCTAATTTACGCAGAGCTTTTTCAGGTATTGTAGCTGGAAATGTAAAAGACGAAGGCGTTAAAGCCATTAAGCAAAACGGTCCATACATTTTAAGTGGCGAGCCTGCCCTTATGGAAAATATGGATACGTTATTACAAGCATTTGTTGATCAAGGCCGTATGAAACTCCCTGGCAGCAAATACATTCCGTGTTACAAAATAAAAGCATGAGTTTTATAGTTTGAAACCCCATTTACTTCTTATTGATGCGCTTAATTTAATTAGGCGCATTTACGCCGTTGACGCTAATCAAAAACATCACAGTGATGAGAAAATGATACAAACGTGCTGCGCACGTGTAGCTCATGCGTGTAAAAAGCTTTTAGATACAAGTAATGCAACCCATGCGATTGCGGTATTTGATGGTGACAAAAGCTGGCGTTATCATTTTTATAAAGACTACAAACACTCCCGTGCCCCAATGCCTCAAGTGCTAAAAGATGCCTTAGAGCACTTTAAAACCGCAATAGAAGAAACCGGTATTGTTGTATTTGAGCCTATTAACGATGAAGCCGATGACATTATTGCAACGCTTGCGTTTAAGGCATCAAATAATCAAATAGCTAATACTGTTGTCTCTACTGATAAAGGCTTTTTACCCTATTTAGGCCCCTACATTACAGTTTATGATTACTTTAAAAAACTCTATTTAGATGAGACAAGTATAAAAGAGCGTTTTGGTGTTGAGCAAAGTAAGCTCGTTGATTTTTGGGCTTTGGCTGGTGATAAGACAAATGATATTCCGGGAGTAAAAGGAATAGGTACTAAGTCTGCGCAGCAAATAGTTAATAACTATAATTCAATTGAGCATGCGGCCGAAGATGAGTCTCTAAGCCCGAGTATTAAAGCAAAGTTAGCCGCTAATATGGATATGTACGTAATCTCAAAGCACTTGGTTAGTTTACGCACCGATATAAATTTAGGCTTTAGTTTAAAGCAGTTAAGACTTAATTAGTCGCAAGTTAATAGCCTCTAAACATTACAAAACGTATACTATTATTAGTTACCGGAGTCAGAGTAAACCATATTGAAAAAATTTATCCGATATTTAATCTTAGGTTTAGGGCTATATGCACTGATAGCAGCGTTGGTGATCACTTTTTATAAAGACGATCCTCAGGCTATGATCTGGCAAGACCGAGAAGCTTTTAATAAACGTTATATCGAAAAACTATCACTTGAGCAGCCCACAACACTAAATACTGTGCTTGATTATTTAGGCAGCCCTGACCTTACTTATGCCAAACGAGATGGTGAACAGGTATTTCAGATTGTTTTTTACCGTACACAGCATAAAACATCTGACGGTATAACCACTATGGATGAATGTACTGGGTTATTATTTAAAAATGGGCAGCTATTTTTATGGGGTCCTAGTGCATATAATAAATATCAAGAACAAAATTAGGTGAAGGTTTAATGGATGAAGCTGTTTCAACTACTTTAGAGCAGCTGCTTAATAATACGCAGCTGTTTTTAAGCTATTATAACAATAAACAAAAATGGACAGCTTTATACCCCATGGCAAGTAAGCTAGCTGAGCAATATAGAGTGCTCTATAGTGAACAGCCATTCGCATTACAAGCTCGTTTAACACTTTATAATCCTAATTATTCTTATGCCACCAATTTAGTTGTTAGCCAGAGTGTAATAACCGCTGCACTTTGTAAATCTCAACACTATAACAATGCCCTAAGCGAGCTATACATAGCGGCTTCACTTATTGAGCATTTATGTGTTGGAGCGCAATTAAACAAGCTTTGCGAACAAACACCTTTTCAAGACTCTGATAAAAACATATGGAAAATGCGTCATCAGTTAGCCGCAAAAGTAATGTTATCCAGTGGCGATTCTGCCAAACCCGTCACGCAATTATTAGCTAAGTTAAGTAAATATAAACAAGCATTGGTAAGTGCTCCTAAAATAATGCTTTACGATGGGGGCATAACACTAATTGCTTTAGCAAATATTATTAGTATGAACATTACTAGTAATACGGCTAATAAACACATAAGTTTATTTAAAGCACTTACTGACTTGTACATTCGCACACCAAATTTGTTTGCACTGCAGCTAATCAAATCACTTATAGCCCATTTGGGGCCACTATTACCGGGAAGCCGCGTTTTTTATGCCGAGCAAACCATGATTTATTTAGCGACTGATGCGCAGCAAAAACATATTTTAATTAGTAACACTAATCCAAATAAATTAGCTTGGTTTAGCGTTAAAGCAACGCTTAACGACAACCCAAAACAATGGCATTGCGCTGATAAAACCATTAGCTTCAAAGTGTTTAACAGTGAACATGTTAAGTCAAAAAGTGTGGTTGGCGTTGATAAAGCACAGTCTTTACTTGAACTAATAAGTAATATTAAGTCACAGCACGAATATAGCTATAAAGGGCTAAGCCAGCTAATGGTGGCTCACCCTCAGGTAGTTGCTAATTTATGTGAGGCAGTAAAACCTTATAATAAGGAGCATCAAGCCGCTAAAGACTTAAAGCATAGTTTATCGATGGTCGGTTATTATAATGCGCCTGCGATAATTCAAAGAGTTGTTTTTGAGCAATTAGTTAATGTCACCCCACACCCTCTGCAAGCCTACGTTACTAACAGATTAAATGGTTTGGTGAAAATAATGGCCTTATTAGTCAGTAAAAATAAACACGACCAGTTTGAACACATTACATTACCTTTATATGCTTATGCTCATTTTTTATTAACGCAATGCAGTACACAGCTTTCTCGTAAAACGCTGATTGACGACACACCAAATAAAACATTAAGTGCCCCTATTTGCTCATTTTTTGGAGTAGATTCAATTAATAACGAGCAACTAACGCAACAGCTTACTCATTTATTAAGTGACAACCCATGGACAACGGCACTTTTAGAAGCAGAGCAAACACCTAAAAAACACTTAACTGATTCTCATAAACTCTGGATCACACTTAAAATTGTTGCTCAGAGTGTTTTTAAACCAGAACTCGCGCTAACAGCGTGGCAACTGCAAACATTAAACGAACAACTGAAAATACTAAATTGGCAAAACCCAACTGATTTTAATCAAAAATTAGAATCTCTCGCGTTATTTAATAGTATTTAATTTATGGGGCCCTATTTAACGTCTTTATACCCATTATAACTTTGGTGTATACCCAGTATTTCTTGTATAAACTAGCAAAATGGGTGATAAGTTGATATAAATGCGCCCTTAAATTTTCAAGCACGTTCACATAAATGATCTAACAAGCGATTATCCTCTCAGGGTAATAATTTATGTGCAAATCAAACTCTTTAAAGGAAAAGTCAATGGCCAAACAAACCATCACAGTGATCAAAGGCGACGGCATCGGTCCGAGCATTATCGACTCAGCACTTGAAATATTAAAAGCCGCAGGTTGCGACTTTGATTATGAATTTGTTGATGCTGGCCTAGCTGCACTTGAAAAAACAGGTGAGTTACTTCCACAAGACACGGTTGATACAATAGCTAGAAACAAAATCACTCTTAAAGGCCCATTAACAACGCCTGTAGGTGAAGGTTTTACGTCTATTAACGTTACACTTCGTAAGCAATTTGGTTTATACGCTAACGTACGCCCTGTTAAATCATTTGTTGGCACTAAAGCACGTTACGACGATATTGATATCATTACTATTCGTGAAAATACGCAAGGTATGTACTCAGGTGCAGGCCAAATAGTAAGTGAAGACGGTAATGAAGCAGAAGCAAAATCGATAATTACGCGTGAAGGCGCAGAAAAAATCGTAACTTTTGCATATGAGCTAGCGGTACGTGAAGGTCGTAAAAAAGTAACTGCTGTTCATAAAGCTAACATTTTAAAATCAACATCTGGTTTGTTTTTAAAAGTAGCACGTGAAGTAGCTGAGCGTTACCCACAAATTGAATCAAATGAAATGATTGTTGATGCAACGTGTATGAAACTGGTAATGACACCTGAAGAGTTTGACGTAATTGTTACGACTAACTTATTTGGTGATATTTTATCTGACCTTTGTGCTGGTTTAGTTGGCGGCTTAGGTATGGCTCCAGGTGCTAACATTGGTGAAGACGCTGCAATTTTTGAAGCTGTACACGGTAGTGCACCAGATATTGCTGGCAAAAACCTAGCTAACCCAACATCTGTAATTTTAGCGTCTATCCAAATGCTTGAGCATTTAGATATGGGCGATACAGCAGAGCGTATTCGTAGTGCTGTTGCTGATGTAATTAAATCTGGCGACCGTACAACTCGCGATTTAGGCGGCAGCCACGGTACAACTGATTTCACTCAATCAGTAATTGACCGTTTATAATTAATATTTGTTATTAATTTAAATAGCCCGCTAACTTAGCGGGCTTTTTTTTATTTGCTAGCTGCGCTTTATCCTAGGTAAGCATAAAAGTAATAACACTAATAAACCTGCCAATGATCCGCCACTTGAACCCGAACTACTTTGTTGCTTTTGCACTGTAAGAGATAACTCTTTAGTAAAAGTATCATTTGTTTGAGTATCAGTAACATTCAACGTTACACTAAATGCCCCGTCAGTTTGATAAGTATGCCTTGGGTTTTGTAAGTTTGATACCGCACTGCCATCACCAAAATCCCAACTGTAAGTATAACTATTAAAGCCGCCGGTTACTTGCGCATTAAATTGAGCGCTTAAATCATTTACTGTAACGTTTGCGTCTATACTAAGCGGAACAGTTGCAGTTACATCAACCGCTTTAGTTTGCTCCGTGCCTTCGTTATCTGTCACTGTAAGCGTTACTTGGTAATCACCAGAGTATAAATAATTATAAGTGAGCGATTGCGTCGTTAAAGTACTTCCATCGCCTAGCTGCCAATTATAAGTATACGGTGCGACTCCACCTGTAAACGAAGCTTGAGCTGTTAATATTCCTTGGTTTATTTCATATTCAATTTCATTTACAGATAATGGCTCAGCTAATGTAACTTGAGCTACAGCTACTTGCTGTGAAGTATCATTACTTGCCATAAACTCAACGCTATAGGTGCCATAATCTTGGTATTCATGAGTAGGCGTTAACTCTGTGCTTGATCTACCATCGTCAAAATTCCACGTAAATTTATCCGCAGGCGTGAGTGCAAAACCTTCTACATTAAAATTAACGATTAAACCTGTTTTGGTAAAATTAATACCTTTAGTAACATCGTAATTAAGCTCTACTTCTATATCTTCACTATCAGCTGACTGGCTTATAATATTAAACCCAAAGCCAACCTGTGGAAGCACAACGCCCGATGGCTGTTGCGCTGAAAAACTATAGTCGGTTTTATCAGTAAACTCTGTAATAGCTGATAAATCATCATCACCTAACCCAGCTCGCTGTGGATATAAACTAAAAGCAGCATCACGAATTTGTATTGCTGAAGCAGCCGGAGTTTGCGTACTGCCTTTATTTATCGAGCGCTGATCAGCATCTACCACTAATGCAAAACCACTACCTGGATGCTCTGTCGTGTTGTTATCTGCTTGAGATTCATTGCTATACCACAATAATAATCCCGGTGAGTACTGCTCTGCTTGCAAACTACTATCAACGCCTGTGTATGAACGCAATTGTAAATAGTAATGTGATGGCGATGCATATGTGTAACTACCTATTTTTTCAAAGCCATTAAACTCGGTGTTAATTTGATCTTGTGCATTATTTTGCCAAATTAAAGTATCACTTTGCTCAATACGCATATCATCCACAACAAAACCATAATAATGTGTGTTCGCATCTGTTATGTATTCAATTTTTAGATCAATTATTTGCCCAGCATAAGCTGATAAATCAAACTTATGAGTTAAATAGCCGTTAGGCTGCTTAGCATCACTATTAAAAAATGAATCACCTGATATATACGGACCAATGTCACCATAGTATGGGTTAATTGCTTGCGTATAATTACTAGCAATAGGCTCCCCATTTACTTTTACCTGTACTAAATCATAATCGCGCTCAATACTGTAATAAGCAATAAAGCTTAAAGTAAGTGTCTCAGTTGTGTTTGGTAGCGTTACTGTATTAACTAAGCTGTTACTAACATTGTCGCCCGTATTTGAATAGTATTGAAAATCGCCTTCTACTGGCGTTTTAAATTTTTCGAGTCGAGATGGCAGTGTTATTTTTATTTGGCTTTGTAGTTGTGAAGTACTCGCAGTATTAATTAATGTTTGCTGTGCGTTAGCATCTATCTCATCCATATCAAGTGTGAGCTGATTAACCCAATTACCCTGGTATCGATTTTGTAAATATTCAAGCGCATAAGGGCTAAACATAACAGGCTCTGAGCCTCGTGGAGAACCTGCCCAACTTCCTGTCGACATAACTGACCAAGACGCGACAGGCTCACCTACCGTGTTAGATTGTAAGTCGTATTCATCTAATAATCCCAAGTCATGCCCAAACTCATGCACCACCACGCCAATCCCAGCATCAATTGGATTAATTGTGTAACCAAAGAGTTTAATACTGCTGCCTGCAATCTCGCTCGGCCCGCTATTTTCATCAAATACATAGTAGCGGTGCGACCAAATAGCGTCGGTGCTTAGGTAACCGCCACCTGCTTCCTCGCCAATACTAGAATGAAAAATCATTACATGGTCAATAATGCCATTGGGTTCATTAATAATTCCATCGCCATCAACATCATCTAAATCAGTTAAATCATAGTCCGCTAAATTAATATTAAACTTTGCAACCGCCTTCTCCACAGCCTCTTTGACTAAAGCGGGCGCATTTTTATCACGCGTACTGCCTTGGCGTTCACCATATATTTTTGCATTACTATCAGCGGTTACCCAGCCATATACCTGCCCGTTAAAGTTTAAGCTATTACCAGACGCTGCTTTATAATAATCTGCAGCCGTTGATAAGCTTTGTCCATCAGGGCCCGCATAACCTTGAGTATTAAAAAGCATTTGCTGATAGTGTTCAGTTGAATATTCAGCGTAAAACATGTTTGTGTCTTGCTCTACAAGTCGATTATCGTCATGTTTGAGGTCAGGAAAATCAATTAAGATAGCTAACACTTTTACATCATTAACGCTTTGATCTGGCACTAGCGACGTTGAAAAAGCGGCTTGTTGTTTATTTGTGTTTGAAAAATCCGTAGAGGAAGATTTAAATCGCCTAAAGCCATTTTTAATTGAGTGATTGGCAACTTCTTTGTTACTCATATATGACTTAAATGAACTATCTAACTCACTAGAGGATATTTGGTCTCTTTTTTTAAGCCAATATAAAATACGTTCTTCGTTAGTTATACCAACATCATGCGGGCTTAAATTATTAGCCGCTACTATAGGGCTTAATAGCGTAGTTAAAAGCGCAATTAACGTCACTTTTTTCACTGTGTTTTCCTCAAACATAATTATGTAGTAATCATACCTAATAATAGAAATTTAAACATGCGATAAAAACATATAGTTAACATGTGCAATAAAAGTTAATGGTCTTTCACACTCTTTTATAACTAAAATCAAACACACAACCTAAAACGCATAATTTCTGCTAGTTAACTCAGTTAAATACAGTATTTCTGCAGATTTAAATTAAAAAAAGCCACAAAACGAATTTAAAATGCAAAAAACCACTTTCAAGGTTGACATAAGGGTTCAAAACCCTTAAAAATAAACCTATACAGAATTTTTAATTTAAAAGCAGTGTTTTGCTAAGTAGAGTAAAAACTATGAACACACAAATTAACCTTTTAGTCGTACTCGTACTGGTCTTAGTTATAAGCCCAGCGGGGATGTATTAAAAGGTGATACTGCTTTTTAAAAACCCTCGCACTACGCGGGGGTTTTTTTATGCATAAAAAAGCGCACAGAGGAATGAGGATGAGCAAACAAGAATATAATGGCTCTGAACTAGTAGTTCAGGCATTAAAAGAGTTAAAGGTAAAATACATATTTGGCTACCCCGGTGGTTCGGTTTTAGACTTATATGATGCACTTTTCCAGCAAGATGATATTGAGCATATATTAGTACGTCATGAACAAGCTGCCACACATATGGCTGATGGTTATGCTCGTGCTACTGGAGACGTTGGTGTTGTACTTGCAACCTCAGGCCCTGGCGCTACAAACTGTATAACGGGTATTGCAACGGCCTACATGGATTCAATTCCTATGGTTGTATTATCAGGCCAAGTGCCTACAAGTTTGATTGGCGATGATGCATTCCAAGAAACTGATATTGTTGGCTGTTCTCGCCCTATAGTTAAACACAGCTTTAACTGTAGAAGTGCTAAAGAAATCCCAACAATCTTAGCTAAAGCCTTTTATATAGCCAGTACAGGTCGTCCTGGACCTGTTGTAGTTGAGCTTCCTAAAGATATGCTTAACCCTGCTATAAAGTTTGAATACGAATTTCCTAAAACAACAGAGCTAAGAACATACAGCCCTAATACTAAAGGGCATTCAAAACAAATTCGTAAAGCGGTAACAACTATTCTAGAGGCCAAAAAACTGGTTATCTATTCTGGCGGTGGTATTGTTATTTCAAATACGTCAGAGCAATTAACGCATTTAGTTGAATCGTTAAATGCGCCCATTACCAATACACTAATGGGGCTTGGCGGCATATCAGGTGTACATCCAAACTTTGTAGGTATGCTAGGCATGCACGGCACGCTTGAGGCTAACAAAGCAATGGCAAACGCCGATGTGATTTTAGCGCTTGGTGCACGATTTGATGACAGGGTAACTAATAACGTTAAAAAGTTTTGTCCAAATGCCACAATTGTACATGTAGATGTTGACCCAACTTCAATTTCAAAAACAATCAAAGCACACATACCAGTTGTAGGTTGTTTAGCAACCGTACTTGAACAACTACAAACGGGTATTGATAAAAGCCCAATTAAAATAGATCGCAGCGCGCAAGAAGATTGGTGGCGCCAGATTATCAGCTGGCGTGAACAAAAATGTTTAAGCTACAACACAGATGGCGACAAAATTAAGCCACAAGCCGTTATTGAAGCTGTTTATAAAGCCACTAATGGCGATGCTTACGTAAGTTCTGACGTTGGTCAGCACCAAATGTTTGCAGCGCAATATTACCCATTTAAGCATCCTCGTCAGTGGATAAATTCAGGCGGCCTAGGCACTATGGGCTTTGGCTTACCTGCTGCTATGGGCGTAAAATTAGCCTTTCCTGATAAAGAATCTGTATGTATTACGGGTGATGGCTCTATTCAAATGAATATTCAAGAGCTATCTACCTGCTTGCAGTACAACCTAGCTGTAAAAGTTGTATCACTCAATAACCGCTCTTTAGGTATGGTACGCCAATGGCAAGATATGGTTTACGGCGGTCGTCATTCATCATCTTACATGGACTCACTGCCTGATTTTGTTAAGTTGGTTGAAAGCTACGGGCATGTGGGTATTAAAGTAAACACACTTGATGAGTTACAACCTGCAATCGATAAAGCTATGAGCATAAACGATCGTTTAGTCTTTTTAGATATTCTTGTAGACGAGAAAGAACATGTATACCCAATGCAAATCAAGTTAGGTGGCATTGATGAGATGTGGTTACGTAAAGGAGTAAAAGCATAATGCGTCGTATTTTATCTATTTTACTGGAAAACGAACCAGGTGCACTGTCACGTATTGTTGGGCTTTTTTCACAACGTGCATACAACATTGACAGCCTAACTGTTGGCACAACTGATGATCAGTCGTTATCACGTATTACCATTACCACCATGGGTGATGACAGAGTTGTAGAGCAAATTACAAAGCAGGTTAACAAACTAGTCGACGTGCTTAAAATTATCGATTTAACAGAAATGAGTCACATTGAACGTGAGCTATTGCTTGTTAAGGTATTTGCTCAAGACGAGACGACTCGTGCAGCGGTTACCCGCGTAGTTGATGTGTTCCAGGGTGTTATTTTAGATATGGGCCGACAAAGCTATAGTCTACAACTAGTGAGTAGTACAGACAAAATAGAATCGTTTTTAGACACACTTCGTCATGAAACCGATATTATTGAAGTTGTACGTTCTGGTGCTGTTGGCATTGGCCGAGGCGATAAAGCCTTAAAAGCATAAATTTATAATATAAAGGCATCAATTGATGTCTTTATTAAACATAAAAAAAAAGAGCCAAATAGCTCTTTTTTTATTTTAATTCGTTAAACCTATTAAGGGTTTACTTGGTCTTTAAGACCTTTACCTGCTTTAAAGCTTGGGATAGTTGCCGCTGCGATTTGGATCTCAGCACCCGTTTGTGGGTTACGGCCAGTGCGAGCTGCACGTTCTTTTACTGAGAAAGTACCAAAACCAACTAATGCTACTGAATCACCTTCTTTTAAAGAAGAAGTTACAGCACCTGTAAACGCGTCAAGAGCACGAGTAGCAGCGGCTTTAGAGATTTCTGCATCAGTAGCAATTTTTTCAACTAATTGAGCTTTATTCATTGTTAGATTCCTATTCGTTATTATTTTGCCTTCGCAAAACCTATCTTTATGCATTTTTAAAGAGTTAGCAACAGCAAATTGCATTTTTTGCTTAAATTCTTAAAAAATGAGTAAAATTTAAATAATTCTCGGTAGAATACAGCGTGTTGGGTTAACAAAGACTTAATTTGAGTACAATTTTGGCGCAAGTTAAGCAACTGGGTAAATAAGCTATATTTTTTCGATAACTAAGGTCACTTCCCCGACCTCGACTCCAAACTTAACAATAGATGTGCGGTTTATCAAGCGCGATTGTGTAACCAGGTACATCCAATCGTCAAAATTTACTTCTAAAGTACTGCCATCGTATGGAAGCTCTACATCATAATTCCAATGAAATACGCTGCCGTCACTTTTGCCTTTTGCTGTACCTATAACATCAGCTGCTGTCCCCGTTAAACTATTGTCTTCATTTAACGTTATTTTCCAGATTCGCTTTTGGGTTTCGCCATCATCATAAACAAAGTCTTCTTCAATAACGCCCTGGTTACCGTCCCAAGTCGCATTCATATCTACGACAAGCTTTCGGGTCAATTCGCCTTTAAAGTCTTGTACAACACCATAGGCTTTCAAATTTCCGCTAAAAAACGTTTTAAAGTCGAAATTTGGCGATGTATTTTTATAATGTTCAACATTTGGTGCCGAACAGCTAATTAAAAGTAGAGCCGAGAGGCTCATAACAGCTGCTTTTAACGTGTTTAATATGTTCATATTAATTCCCTAATAATTGCTTTCGTAATTTTGGCTCAGAGGTTTTTTCATCAAGCCAAATAGCTAAAAAGTCACTCGAAAATTGAGGTTCATCAATTTCACCCATTTTTTCATCATTATGATAAAAAGTGCTCATACCTTGCTCATTTGTCACTAATGTTAGTGAGTCACCCTTTTTTATATCAGGCCAAATAGACAACAATTTACTGTCGTATTTGTCTGCCAGCCCTGTTTTTCCAAGATGTTCCCACTGCTCATTTGTTGCTTTTACTATTTCTTTAGCGTCAAAGTCACGTAAATAGGTAAGCTTAAACTTAACAGGATGTGTTCCTGCGCTGTAATTACCTGAAGGGGTAAATAGCACAGCGTCATATACATCCCAAAATAAATACTCCATTCGTGCTTCGCCTACTTTATTAAATTGTGTGTTAGCTAAAACAATTGAAGTGGTAAGCAAATAAAAAGTAACTGCCTTTAGTAAAAATTTCAAAATAAGCTCCCTTTGAGTCAATGGGTAATGTTACGAAATAGAAATTGTGGAAGATCAGCGATTGATGAATAACTTGATTTTTTGGTTTATGAAAAGAATAACAGTAAACACTGTAGACCAAAGCGCCCCGTAAACGAGCCAGAATTGCCATAAAGGTAAACCTAAACTTATTACTTCAAAGCGCGCTCCAGCCCAATAACTTGCTGGCGCAAATGCCATACATACCAAAAAGGCCTGCCAAAGCTTTAATCTACTCAAAAAAACCATAGAGGTATTCAAAGAAAGTAATAATGCAGCCCATAAAAAGACGAGCCATAGAGGGAAGGGATAAACTTTAAATTCTAACAAGCCTAACTTTACCGCTATAAATTCTAACAATAGTGCTAAAGGTAGGGCTTTAATTAATAGTAAGGAGTCTTGTTTTTTCTGCTTTGACAAACAAAACATTAAAACAATAATCAAGCCACTAAAAAGTAGCGAATTGGCTTCAAGCAGCAATGATAAAAACCACACTGCTTGAAATAAAACAAAATTAGTAACCGAGCGCAATATCATCGTTATCACTAGTAAAACGAGGTTTACGCGCCATTAAATGTACCGTACTTGTTGCTCTGGCTCTAAACGCACCTTCACAATAAGCAAAATAAAATAACCATAAACGATAAAAGCGTTCATCAAATTTAGAGCGGTCTAAATCAGGCCAGCTTTTTATAAAACGAATTCGCCAATCTGCTAATGTTCGTGCGTAGTGAGCGCCAATATCATTAACAGTATGAATAACCATATCGGTATTATTTTTAATCTGCTCACTCATTTCGTTAACCGATGGCAAACATCCACCCGGAAAAATATACTGCTGAATAAAGTCAGAGTTTTTTAAGTAGTGCTTATAACGCTGATCGCCAATAGTAATTGCTTGAATAAGCATGGCGCCATCGTCTTTTAGGAGCTCACCACACTGAGTGAAAAAGCTCGGCAAATAATCATGACCAACCGCTTCTATCATTTCAATAGAAACAAGCTTGTCGTATTTACCTTTTAGTAGTCTGTAATCTAGCTTAAGTAATGTTATTTTACTTTCAAGACCAAGTTCAACAATCTTGTTAGCTACATAATCATGTTGCTCATCAGATATGGTTGTTGTTGTTACATGGCAATCGTAATGTGTGGCTGCATATATAGCAAATGCCCCCCACCCTGTACCAATTTCGATTACTGAATCATTTTTTTGAAGCTCAACTTGCTCACAAATGCGTTTAAGCTTGTATTGTTGAGCCTCTTCAAGTGTCGCTTCTTTTGTAGGATATACAGCACTCGAATAAAGCATTTCTTTACTTAAAAATGATTCGTACAAATCATTACCTAAGTCGTAATGAGCAACAATATTTTTCTTAGAACCCGATTCTGAATTTTTGTTTTTTATGTGATTAAATCGGTGTGCGATATTACTAAAAAATGCGAATTTTTTTTCAAACTCATCGAGTTGCTTTTCGTTTATAGCAAATATCTCAATGAATGAAGTTAAGTTGTCACAAGACCAATGCCCCAAAATATACGCTTCACCAGCGCCAACGCTCCCAGATAACGCAAACGCTTTATACATAGCTTTATCATTAACCGTTACTGTTGCTTTTAACGCAGACGATACATCACCAAAAACTGTACGCTCATTTCCTTCAATTAAAACAACTTGACCTGTTTCAATTGACGAAAAGGCTTTAGTCACTAATTTTTTATATATATTAGTTAACCAACTAGTGCTTTGTTCGCAATTTAAGCTCGACACTTTATCCATTAAAATACCTATTAATTGTCCTGACTACCTATGTGCTTTATGGCTTACCTGAGTGACCTAAAAAAGGCACTCGCTTTATAAACAACTTTAATGCTTGATAATAAATACCTTTGAAAATAGACCATGTCATGGCCGGAAAACGTTTAAACAACTTATTAATCTCTTCGTTAGTGAGTTCTTTACGTTTCAAGCGAAGTGTTGCATCAAATAATAACTCTTCATTTCGCTTATTTTCAATGTGTATCAATGTTTTATCAGGCGATTGTTTAACATGCCAATGATAGTTCATATCCAGATTCATAAAAGGTGATACGGAAAAAACCTTCTTAAAGTTCACTTTTTTTTCTAAAGGGACTAAATAATAATGACGTTCGTTCCATGGTGTATTACTCACTTCAGCAATCATGTACTTAAAACGGGTGTCGTTGTGGCCAAAAAAGTAAAAATTAACAGGGCTAAAATACACACCAAAACAACGAAACTGCCCTAACATGTAAATATGAGAAAAGGTTTCAGTAATACCTAAATTGGCAAGTTGATCATGCGCACGCTCAATAAGAGGTCGTTTAGCAAGTTCTGAGGTGTCTTTAAGATAATCAGCTTCATTAAATTTTAACGCTTTTAAGCCTGACGTACCTATGTGCTTATGCACACCATTTAGTTGTTGAGGGTTATTTAAATCTACCCACATCATATACAAAGGGTAACTAAAACGATGTTCTTTAACAGCAAAACGGCGATGTTTTACATCGCCTAAATACACTGCACTAGTCAAATTCGACCCCAAGTTGCTTGGCTACATCTACACCACTGTGTACGCCATCTTCATGAAAGCCATTGTACCAATAAGCACCACAAAAATAACTATTGTTTTGTCCATCAATACTGTGTTTAAGCTTTTGAGCAGCAATTGACTCTTGGTTAAATACAGGGTGATGATAAGTAAACTCGCGCAAAATTTTACTTTGGCTTATTCCTTCAAGGTGATTAAGCGTTACACAAAACTGTGTATCCGATTGTATACCTTGCAAAATATTCATTTGGTAAGTAACAACAGCTGCTTTATCAGTGTTGTTATTAAGTAGGTAGTTCCAACTTGCCCATGCCGCTTTTCTATCTGGTAAAAGGTTTGTATCGGTATGCAGCACAACTGAGTTTTCAGTGTAAGCTATTGCACCCAATACTGATTTTTCTTGCTCAGTAGCATCACCAAGTAGTGCAAGCGCCTGATCTGAATGACAAGCAAATATTACTTTATCAAACTTACTTAATTCACCATTGGCAAACTCTATTGTTACTTCATCATTTTGACGCGTAACAGATTTAATATCTGTATTAAGTTTAATTTTATCAGCAAAGCCTCTGATCAACGGCTTAATATACTGACGAGAGCCACCTGGTACTACATACCACTGTGGTCTGTTTGTTACATCTAAAAGGCCGTGATTAAAGAAGAACTTAACAAAAAATTCAACGCCTACATTTTCCATTTCTTTAATACTGGTAGACCATATAGCCGCGCCCATCGGAAGAATATAATGGTATTTAAAAAAGTCATTAAAGTGATTGTCGCTAAGCAGTTGCCCTAATGATTGATCAGATTGGTAATCATCTTTTTCATGTAGTGCTTTACATAATTTGTTAAACCTAACAATGTCGTACAATAATCGCCAAAACTTAGGTCTAAAAATATTACGACGCTGTGCAAACAGGCTTGTAAACGTATGGCCATTGTATTCAAAGCCAGTGGCTTCGTTATGAACACTAAAGCTCATCTGCGTTGTTTGTTTATCTACACCAATACGCGATAGTAACTTTTCAAAGTATGGGTAAGTTCTGTCATTAAATACAATAAAGCCAGTATCTATTGCGTATTTTATGCCACATACATCAACATCAACCGTTGCAGTGTGGCCACCTATATAATCATTTTTTTCAAATACGGTTACATCGTAATGTTTATGAAGCAAATGCCCACATGTTAAACCAGATACACCAGTTCCTATTATTGCTATTTTTTTCAACGGGCTAATCCTTTTGCGATTTTAAGCCAAATTGGGAGTGGTAAAATACGTAATGCTTTTAATATAAGTGTAAAACGGTACGGAAAGTGAACATCTTTTCGGCGCTTATGTATTCCCTTAATCATATAATCTGCGGCTTTTTCAGCGGTAACGGCCATAGGCATCGGGAAATCATTTTTATTAGTAAGCGGAGTTTTCACAAAGCCAGGGTGAACTAAAGTCACATCAACATCATCTAAATCAACAGCTAAGCTTTTTGCTAAGTAACTTACACCCGCTTTTGATGCACCATAAGCTTCTGAACGAGGTAGCGCAAGATAGGTAACACTTGAGCTGACCAAAACAAGCTGACCACCTGAATTTATTTTAGGAAGTAGCGCCTCAAGGCAATACCCCATAGAGAGTAAATTTACGTTTATTACACGTTCAAACAATGCACTATCAAAGTTTCGTGCGTCATCTATGTATTCACAGTTACCCGCGTTTAAAATAACACGGTCAAAATGAGGAAAGCCAACTGTCGACTCTTTAATGTCTTGTAGATTAGTTGCATCAAATTTACATGCTTGAATATTGTCGTATTTAGCAAGCTCAGCGAGCTTTTCACTATTACGGCCACAAGCTATAACAGTGTCTCCCAACTGCGCATATTTAATTGCTAACTGCTCACCAATACCAGAAGTAGCACCCGTTATAAGTGTGATCATAATTAACCTGCCCTTTTATCAATTAGCTTTATAACACTACCAAGTAAAGGAATATGTTTGTACAGCAACTCGCCCACATTAAAGTAGTCTCTGTGCTTGATAATTTTGCCATTTTCAAAAATAAGCTTGCTATGACCTTCTACCGAAATAGTTTTACCTGATGAAAGCTTTGGATGTGCATAGTGCATAGTCCAATAAATAAAAGCATTGTTTCCGCTATTAAACGAATCGCTAATATCAAACTGACAATGCTTAACATTGCTGTATAAGTTAGCAAAGTACCTGCGCAATTCTACAATGCCATTAATTTCGTGCATTGGGTCTATAAACTGTATGTTGTCACAGTAAATATCACTCAATAAATCAAGATTAGTGCTATCAAGCTGTTGGTATATTTCAACAAATTTATCTACTGGTAACTGGTTATCCATATCACACCTTAAATGCAGCAAGTGCACGTTCTCGTGCCGCTTTATGATCAACTATTGCTGGCCAGTAACATTCCTTATCTTTACCTATTGCGGCTAAATAAGTGTGTGGAAAATGAATGTGTTTATCTGGCACGTTTTCAAGCTCTGGCAAATACTTACGGATAAACTTGCCAGTTGGATCAAAGCGCTCGCTTTGTCTGATAGGGTTAAAAACTCTAAAGTAAGGCTGAGCATCACACCCGGTACTTGCAGCCCACTGCCAGCCACCATTATTTGAGGCTAAATCGCCATCAATTAGGTGCTGCATAAAAAAGCGCTCACCTTCGCGCCAGTCTATTAATAAATGCTTAGTTAAAAAGCTCGCAACAACCATACGTAAACGATTGTGCATCCAACCGGTTTGCTTTAGTTGTAGCATTGCAGCATCTACTAACGGGAAACCTGTACGCCCTTCACACCATGCTGTAAATTCATTTTCGCTTTTACGCCACACTACGGCGTTATACTTTTCGTTAAAGTTATCACCGCGCGAAAGCTTCGGAAATTCAGCAATTAAATGCCTGTAAAATTCGCGCCAAACAAGCTCGTTAATCCACGTAAACGTTTTACTTTTTGACGTAGTTAAAATATCAGGATAACGCTGCTGAATATTAATAAGCAGCTGTTTTGTGCTTACAATACCAAGTGCTAAATACGGGCTTAAACCTGATGTGCCTTTTACGCTGGGTATATCACGCTGATCGTCGTAGCTTGTAAGTTTGTCACATATAAAGTTATCGACCACAGTAGAAAGTGTTTCGTCGTCAACCGGCCACTTATCCGAGCATCCATCACTTTTTAGTAAGCCGCTTTCATCAAATTTTGTTGGCTCAGAAGTTAAAGGCCATTGAGGCAAACTAAAGTGTGTATCTTGATACTGCTTTAACCATGCTCGTTTGAAAGGAGTAAATACTTTATACATTTCATTACTTTGATTTTTGACCGTTCCAACAGGTGCAATTAAATCACCTTCGTACAAAGTAAAAGTAATAGAAAGCTCATCGCATTCGTGCAAAATTGCTTTATCGCGGTTTACTTCATTAAGCTCATATTCTGTATTAGCAATTACGTGTTTTACATCGTTTGCTTTACAAAAATCAATAAGCTCACGCGTACAATCAGAAAAGCTAGGTGCTTCAATAACATGTAAAGTAATACCGTAATCAGCAAGCTGAGATTGAAGATAAGTAACTCGGCGCTTGAGTAAGTCAATCTGAATAGGCGCAGTTTGGTGTTGTTGCCACTGTTTTTCAGACACAAAAAAAATGGCGTGTTTAGCGCCATTGTTTAGCGCTTGAATTAACGCTTCATTAGAAAAAAGGCGCAAATCGCGCCTAAACCAAAATAATGTATCCATTAAATACCAAATCGTAGTTTTAAATCGTGAGGGTAAGGGTTAAAAAACACTTGTTTTTCAAGGTACTCATTTGGGTGAACCTTCAAATGATGTTTTAACAAGGTAAGTGGTACATACAATGGCACCAAACCTTCGCGGTATTCATCTATCGCATCACGAAGTTCTTGTTTTTCAACCTTCGATAAATCAGTTTTAAAGTAACCTTGTAAATGCATTAGCGTGTTGCAATTATTTCTGCGAGAAGCTGGCTTTTTAAGACCCGTCATCAAACCTAAAATATATTCATCAGCAACTGCATTTATATCGTCGCCTACATAAGTCCCCAGCAGGTTACCCAAATCACGATAAGCTTGATAGTTATGAGCCATCAACAAGTACTTATACTGAGAGTGAAATTGAGTAAGCTTATGAACCGTAAGCGGCTCTTGTACTAATTTTTGCCAGTTTTTAAATACGTAAATTCTCATTACAAAGTTTTCACGTAAATGCATGTCGTTTAAACGTCCGTTTTCTTCACATGGCAATAATGGGTTGTGCTTCATTATTTGCTCAGCAAAAAAACCAACGCCTTCAGAGGTATTACCTGTTCCTGCTTCATTGTATATTTTAATGCGCTCCATGCCGCAGCTTGGGCTTTTTGCACAAAATACAAATCCGCTTAATTCTTTAGCTTGTTCAGTAGCAACTTTTTTACCATATTCAGTAAGTTGTTGGCCTACCTCGCCGGTGCCATCTGGGCGGCATACTTTAATAGTATCGCCCACTTTAACTTGGCGAATAGTTGGACGAGGTATCGGTAAACCAACAGCTACTTCCGGACAAAACCGTGTGTATTCAACGTGTTTACCTAGCTCATCCATACAAAAATTTGACTTTTTATGTCCTGTGTCAAATCTAACTTTTTCGCCTGCTAAGCAGGCGCTTATACCTATTTTTATTATATCTGTGTGCATATATTCTCTTAGTAAATCAAATTACCTATTGGATTTAGTAACTTGCTGAAGCCCTTATTAAAATGTAGCGCACTACTGACAACTGTAAAGCATAAACATCCATCTTTCGTTAAAGGTGTATGTTGATGACTACCATCTTGCCAAATAAAGTCGCCTGGTACGTAATTACCATCTTCATCACTAAACTCACCGTCTAGTAGTAAAGTAACTTCAAATCCGGTATGTGTATGCTCAGGAATTTCGCCACCGGCATCAATATGTAGCAAGCTAGAACGCAGCGCACCATCATCAAGCGAAACGCGAGATCGTGCCAGTTTACCAACTTGTGTAAATTTGCTATGAGAAATACGTGTTAAAGCACGTGGAAGCTGATAGTTATGCTCATTCACTTTAATAGAGACAGGCTCTACTTCGTAAACTTCATCGATAGAATCATCAGACATGATCATATCGAGAACATTTAGTTCAAATTCTTCAAGTAAATCAGATTTCTCAGTTTGAGGTTTCTCAAATTGACCAGGCTCTTCACTAAATAATGCATTTGCATTACTAGCTTCAATTTTAGCTACTTTAGCTTGGCACACAGGGCACATGTCTACGTGAATAGAAACGGCTAAACTCAATGATGTAGCAAGTGATGCATCGCAATACTGTGTCAGTAAAGTTTCACTCGGGTGATGTTTAATCATGCTGATCTCCCATTTCATTACGTAATTTTTGCAAGGCCAAACGTAACCGTGATTTTACCGTGCCTACTGGAATATTAAGTTGATGTGCAAGTTGCTCTTGCGACATATCTTGAAAATAAACGCCTCTTACCACTTCGCGTTGAGCAATTGGTAATTTGTCTAAATAACGCTTAATTTGCTTATCTTCTAAATGATCACTGTATTCGTGATGCGTATCTTGTGAGTCGTTTAGTAACGGCCAAATATCTTCGCTTATATTTTCTTCTTTATTACTTTTCATTTTACGAAGCATATCGAACGAAGCGTTACGCATAACGGTATAAACCCACGTAGTCGCAGCGCCTTTTTCACTATGATACAAATGTGCTTTACGCCAAACAGACGTTAATGTCTCTTGCACAAGCTCCATGGCTTGGGCTTCAACACCAAACTGCTTAATTCCAAAGCGTTTAATTTTTGGCGCAAAGTATTCAAATAAATATGAAAACGCTTTTTTATCGCGTGATTGCGCAACATCTATAAGCGCTTGCATGAGCTCTTTACTCGGCGTTTCTGGCATGGCAGTGTACTTACCTGTATTAGGTTCACAACGTGGTGACTGTTGTTGACTTACCATAATAATTTATCCCGTTATTGCTTTTGTATTAAGTAATACGGGCAATAATTAATTTAGGATCATAAAATTTAGGCAAATTCGTTATTAATCACAGTATGGAGGAAATTCAGTAAGTTATCAAAATTCGTTTCAAACGCAAGTTGCTGTTTTTTCTCAATAGAAACAGGTAGGAGTTCGAGCCAACGTGCTGCAATCCAGGGAAGCTTGTCAAAATGAGTTTTCTTGTACAACAAATTAAGTTCCGGATTACCATCAAACACGTTTTTAAGCGCGTCGTGTAGTAGGTAATGTTCACCAATTTGATTGTTAGAATCTTTGTACCAATACGGGGTATTACAAGGCGATACCAAGCCATGACGTAATTCGTCTTCGTCTTGATAAACATCATTAATTTGCACATTTTGCGATGCAAATACATCAATTAATAATACATCGTTATCGTCTTGGTCAAAATCAATAATATCAACAAGGCAACCTTGCGCGCTTATATTAAAAGGCGTGTCATGCTCAAAAGTACAAAGCACAAACCCTGTATTATTTTTTAATGCGGTTTTAACCATATTTAAGTAGCGAGGCTCAAATATGCGTAATCGCGTATAACCTTCAGGTAACATAAAAATGGGTAATGGAAAAATCGCACGTTTCATAAAGTCTACTTATTTCAAACACTCTGCCTTTATTTACGTGCGCTTTTGCTAAGTCGATCAGCTTTGTATGAATCGAATTAATTACCAGCTATATAATTGGCTAAAGATTAAACCAACCTCCCATAGCTTTAAACACTTGAACCGAGTAATAAGCGCTAATCATACTGACTACGGGTGCTAACATTAATGCAAATAATCCAAGTTCACTGCTCATCGTTTTAATCCTTTAAATGATTTATTTTACGTTTTTTATACTAGTATCAGTATTTTTAAGCGCTGTGCTATCTGTTAAAACGGGCTCATCTAATAAACCCTCTAAAACAGTTTTAGCATCAAAATAAAGCGTTTCCTTTAGTGATTTTTCAAGCTCGATTGTGGTTTGCTTAACATAGCTTGCTACACTTTGAGTTAATATATCAGTTACATCTAGGTCCACCTCTGTTGCGTGTACTTGCGCAGAACCTAATACTAATAAACTTGCCATAGCGATTTTAATTGAATGTTTCATAATGGTGTTCCTTGTTTGTGTATTGTTTAGACGTAGTTATATACTCAAGGGTTGTGCCAACATAAAAATAAACTTTAACCAATTGTAATTAAACAACTTTACACGCATTACTTTAATTTTAAAAATTCATCTCTCGTTAATTTAACCATTTAATTTAATTTTTTGACTACTTTTTAGTTAATAAATAAAAGGATTTAAAGGTATTAATACCGTCACACTAAATACATTTAGCGTTTATAAAAACGTCATATCTACCCGCTAAAGTGCACACCACTATAAATAATTCAAAAAGTGCAGTATGACTCTTTCATCACGTCGAAATTTTTTAAAAACCTCAGCAGCAAGCATATTTACCGTCGCAGTATCGAGTGCCATTACAGGTTGTGCTCAAACATTAATAAACAAACCTCTATCGGCTATTGAATTTAAACACGGTGTAGCGAGTGGCGATCCGCTTAGTCATGCTTTAATAATTTGGACACGTGCAACTCCTTCTCAATCAAATTTTGAAGTTACTGTTGCTTGGGAACTGGCAAGTGACTCTCAATTTAAAAACATTATTCGCAGCGGGCAAGAACAAACAGATAAAAGCCGAGACTTTACAATAAAAATAGATGTACAAGAACTTGCTCCAAACACAGAGTACTTTTATCGGTTTGTGGGTTTGAATACACAAAGCCCTATAGGCCGTGCTAAAACACTACCAATAAACAATGTTGAACAAGTAAAAATGGCTGTTGTGTCTTGCTCAAACTACCCTGCTGGGTACTTTAATGCCTACACCGATGCCGCTAAGCAAAAAGATTTAGATGTGGTACTGCATTTGGGAGATTACATTTACGAATACCCAATGGGCGGATACGCTACCGAAAATGCTGAAAAAATTGGCCGCCAATTAGCAGCCGATAACAGCGGTGAAATTATTACCCTTAGCGACTATCGTAAGCGCTATGCTATTTACAGAACAGACCAAGGCTTACAAGCACTTCACGCTGCAGCGCCATTTATCGCAATATGGGATGATCACGAAGTTACCAACGATACCTATAAAAGTGGTGCTGAAAATCATACTCCTGATGAAGGTGACTTTTTTAAGCGCCGTGCAGCAGCTATTCAAGCCTATTACGAATGGCTACCAATTAGGCCGCCTATGGGCGAACAAAGCCCGCAAATATATCGCACCTTCGATTTTGGTAATTTAATAAGCTTGCACATGCTAGATACGCGCGTAATAGCACGCGATAAACAACTTGCTTACAGCGACTATAAAAACCCCGAGACCAAGCAAATGGATGTTGCGCGCTTTGTCAGTGATTTAAATAATCCAAATAGGCAGTTACTAGGTAACACACAACTAAACTGGCTCACGAGTGCAATAACTAAATCAAATGCAAAATGGCAAGTATTGGGCCAGCAAGTATTGATGACTAAAATGTGGCTACCTACTGAAATATTCTCGCAATCCGATCGCACTAAAATACCTCAGGTGTTAAAAGAGCTTGTTGCCATTAAAAAAGCCGTGTTAGCTAATAAAGCGGTAACACCCGCGCAACTCGCACGCGTAAATACTTTAATGCCTTATAATTTAGATGCGTGGGATGGTTACCCAAGCGAGCGCGAAGCATTATACAAAAGCGTTACTGCATTAAATAAAAAGTTAGTCGTGGTTGCAGGTGATACGCACAATGCGTGGCATGGCACATTAAAAAATGCAAAAGGCGAAAGCGTAGGAGTAGAGTTTGCAACACCTGGTGTTACATCCCCGGGTATGGAGCATTATTTAGCGCTTAATACAGCACAAGCAAAGCAGATGGCTGACTCGCTTTCATTGCTAATAAACGACTTAAATTATTGTGACTTATCACACCGTGGGTATATGTTACTGACTATTACTAAAGAGCAAATCACAACCGATTGGCGCTATATAGATAACATAAACTCACCAAGCTACAATATTGTTGAACAACACCAAAGTGTTTATAAAGGCTAATACTTTTAAAAAGAAGGTAAATGTATTATTTACCTTCTTCGCATATTTTATTTAACGTGCTTAATTACAAGTATAAAGAAGCGTCCACGAAGCATCACTTCCGGGAATGCTGTTTGTATACCAATTTGCACTGTATGCATTACCTTGATATTGCATTTTATCGTCAGTGTTATTGTGAGTAAACGGACCACCTGAGTAATCTTTGTTCACCCAATTAGGGTATGCATTAATACCATTACAATCTGTTGAACTTACAACACTGCATCCGTTTGTATCAACACTTGTACCAGCGGGTGTATCTGGGCACTGATCAATATCATCATTCACACCATCGTTATCCGCATCGCTTTGTGGCTCAACTACTTCAACAACACAACCTATATTATTAACAGTTTCACCTGCAGGTGTATTAGGGCATTGATCAACATTATCGCTTATACCATCGGCATCGCTGTCAGTTACTGCACAACCAATACTATCAACCGTTGTACCTGCGGAAGTATTATCGCACTGATCAAGGCTGTCACTTACGCCATCCCCGTCGCTATCTAAATCAACATTGCTACTACCACCACCCCAACCTTGAATGATCTCTTTAACTTTAGTGCCTGACGATGTTAGTGAATTCCAACTACCGCCTGGAGTAAATAACGAAGCACCTTCGTTTTTATCGTTTAAAGCCCAGTTAGCGTGGCTAATATTGTTTGTTTTAAAAAATGCCATCCATGCATCGGTTTCATTGATATTAACACCACCATTACCATCAGCATTAACTGTTCCCCACTCTGTGGCGAATAGTGCAATGCCGTTATCGAGTGCTGTTTGTGCTTTATTTCGATACGATTGACCATGTGTGCCAGCATAAAAATGCAGAGTGTAAGCAATATTGGCACGATCAATTGGGTTTTGTGATGCCACATCAACATCTTGCGACCACGTAGGCGTTCCAACCACAATTAAGTTATCAGGGTCGATTGCTCTAATTTTATCAATAACTGTTTCTGCGTAAGGCTTAATATCGTTAACCCATGAGATTTGTAACGGCTCGTTATAAATTTCATAAATAACATTGTCGTACTGCCCATATTTGGTAGCTACGTCTTCAAAAAAGCGAACTGCAGTTGCTTGATCGGTATGTGCTTCATGGCTATGAAAATCAATAATAACGTACATATCTTCGCTAATAGCTGCGTTTACAACAGTATCAAGACGGCTCATATTGCCCTCCCAATCAAAGTTCAAACTACCACCAGTACTCGTACCATGACCAATAGCTGCACGAATTAATGTTGCATTAAATTCAGTTTTTGCCTTTGCTACTGTTTCTGCTGTATAAAATTTTTCAGCGCCCCACCCCGTATTACTCCAAAATAGGCTAGGTCCTGCAAAGCTTGTGTTTTCTCCACCCGCAAGAATTTGATTCCCACTCACCGTTAACTTCTCAACAGCGGCATTAGCCATTGTTGAGCATCCTAATAATAAAGCTAACGATAAGCTCGCCACTTTAAAATCCTTTCTTTTGTGATTATTTGAACTGTTATTCATCGTATTTCCTTAAATTGAAATTATCAGTCGTCATTGCTTGACGTAATAAATTGACACCAAACCAATACTTAATAGTCAAATAAAGTTAATTTGGCGAGCAGAAAGTACCACTTATTTATTAACATTAAATGAATAAAAAGGTACAAAGATAAGGATTTTAGTTAACTAAATATCAACAAGTGAGCGATTTAACGAGGTTTGAGGATTTTACTGGGTATATACAGGCATTTACACGATGTTTACATGATGCGGGCAAAAAATCTCGGTTACAAAAAATATGTATAAAAATGAAAAGGCGGTAATAATAATTATTACCGCCATCAATAATAGCTAAATATCAGGGATAAATATGCGGGAAGGAAATTAATAAGCCAACCAAACCGAGTTCTAATTAAGTGGCTTATTTTTTAGTGGGCAGCGCTTTTCTGCCCAAACGGTATGCATCCATCATGCTCAGCACCCAAATTATAATCATTAAAGGTACATACTTATATTCAGCGAGTTGAGCGCAAGCGTCAGATGGTTGTTGCGCTGCTTTTAAAATGGCCGTAACCGACATGGGGATTTTTCCGTGTACAATTTCATTTGCAGTACACTGTGCAATCGCAAATATATCTTGAAGGGTTAAAATTAAAAGAACAGAAAAGACACCCGCAAAAATAGCGCCTATAAGGTGTTTTTTTAAAGAAAAATGTCCCGCTCCAGGATAAACAATGGCGGTAAGTAAAGCAGCTTTTAGATCTTGTTTCATGGTTATTTCAGCTCGTAATATGTATTACACTAGACACCAACATAGTGAATTAATTCTCTTTAAAATCAAGTAAAAGCTAAAGTAGCGTATCAAATAAAGTTATTTAGAATTACTCACAGCTAAGATTGAAACTTTCAGCGTACAGTTGTACACTGAAATTAATTCCAATAGTGGTAGGAACAGTTATGTCGTTAGAAGCGCCTTATTCCCGTAAAGAAGAGAAATTAAACGTAATCAGCCATGCACTCGGTATTATATTTGCCGCGTTTGTTATGTGGGATTTATTTAGCCAAGCCACCAGCACTAAAGCGTATATTAGTACTGCAATTTATGGCAGCAGCCTATTTGTGCTGTTTTTGTCATCCACTTTGTACCACGCCAGTATTCAACCGCGCTTAAGAGCCTTTTATAAAAAGTGCGATCACTGCGCCATATACTTATTAATTGCCGGCACCTACACTCCCTTTTTATTAATCTCATTAACCGGTGCTTGGTCATGGGCAACACTTACATTTATTTGGACTGTGGCACTAGCAGGCGTTGCGTACAAAGTATTTGTAAAAAACGGTAATAAAAAAATATCACTCGCCACCTACTTGCTCATGGGTTGGTTTGCACTGGCTATAGTGTATCCACTTTATTCTAGTGTTGATGTAAAAGCACTTTACTGGCTACTTGCCGGCGGTATTTTTTATAGTTTAGGTACATTATTTTACAGCGCTAAAAGCACCCAATTTAGCCACGCTATTTGGCACTTATTTGTTATTGCTGGGTGTGTTTGCCATTATATTTCAATTAGCAATTACGTTTATTGAGCTGGTATAGCCAATTAAAGTGGTCTGGTTTGAGCGATAACCGGTCATTCAGGTGAGCGGTCATTAATTTAGTAAGAATAAGAGGAGACTTTTCCCCTTTTCTACATTTTTAAATAAGCTACAGTAAGCATAATATTTATAGCTACCAATAGTTTTCACTATTTGCTATTAACATAAGTTCATAAAAGAAGGACGTTTTCGCGCTAAAATAGGGAAAATGTCCTCTTATAAAGTGTTATATGCCAAGGGAAACTCAGGGAGTGGTTCATGATCAACAGCATTCTTCACAAACTCGATCAATTAAAAGATTATGAAGTGCACTACAAGCAGGTTTCTGGTGTTAAAACTATGGTTCAGGGACTGGAATACCACTTTGATAACTATATGGCGCAGACAAAAGTGAGGGAGCAACCTTTTTGGTTTCATGAGGTAGTTGCGTATCTGATCAGATTAGGTCAAATCTATTACTTTTTTAAATCTGATTTCATAAAAGTGGTTGACTCAGAAATGCCTAATATTCTTAAAATTATTCCTTTGAGAATGAAATATTCTGCTCATAGGAGTGTTGATGCTCCAAGGGGAAACGATCATTTAGTCATGATGGATATATCAATGCCAAATATTCACTATGTTCTCCCATACTATGGCAGTGAAGAGAGAGATGTAGTAAACCCTAATGAGTGCTCACGTGGCTTTTGCATACCAAGAGTTGATGCCAATGGTGATCGCAACGATGTGAGAATTTTTCTTGACTACGAGCATGATGGTATTTTAGCTGATATTGGACTGGTTCTAGATAGAAAATTGAGAGAGCTTGGCATATAACAAACGCATCAAGGCGCTCGCAGACTCCCTGGGACATCAAAGTTACCAATGTCTGCAATTGGCACTTTTGCGAAGTTCAGTAGAAATTAGGATGCCATCCATATTAATTGGGATAGGTTTGTTTGTTCAATTAAGGTGGTAGTCTGGTTTAATTTTTAGTTGCATCATGGCAATTGCTTTTATTGCATGACCTAATTAAATTATCTTTATATGGCCACCTTAATCGCTTTTCATTAAAGTTATTATTCGGCAACTTATCTCGAAAAAATGATAAACAGGGAATTTTATGAACTACTTAAAAAAGCTAAGGCTCCTCGCCACAATCATTTGTCTTTTTCCTCTATTTTCTGCCAATGCTGTCATTGTTAAAGAACACATAATTAACTCTAAGACGTTGGGAGAAAAGCAAAACGTCACCGTTTATCTGCCTGATAATTATGGTGACTTTCCGGACTATAAATATCCAGTTTATTATTTTCTGGATGGCAAATATTACAAGGACATGATTCAGGGGGTTATGTCATCCTATTACGAGAATGGTTTGGCTCCACACATGATATTGATTGCAATTGAAAACGAAAGCAGAATCAGGGATTACACACCGACTGAACATGTCGAATATAAACAAGGTGGTGGTGCTGATGCCTTTTTAGATTATATAGAGAAAGAGTTGCTTCCCTTTGTCGATAAGCACTATCAAACCTCTGATTTTAAAACCCTAAGCGGACACTCTCTTGGCGGGCTTCTTTCTTTGCATGCAATGCACTCCCGACCGGGTTTGTTTACTGCCCACGTTGCATTAAGTCCTTCTATTCACTGGGGTAATGAAGTCACATTGCCTAAACTGAAAAGGTATCTGTCTTCAGAAGAAGATTTGAATCAGTTTCTTTATGTCAATCTAGGAGATGAAGGTTTTCAGGTGATTGATGATTCGGCAATAGCTATGCGTGAGGGTTTTTTAGAATTAAAGGCATTTCTGGAAGAAACCAAACCCAACGGCCTCAGATTTAAGATAGAACATTTGCAAACGCTGCCCCACGTAGCGACGTTAATGACTGGTCTGGTTAATTCCACCAATGAATTGTATCGTAACTGGTCAGTACCCTTTAGAGTTTTTACAGAGGGGCCAGAAGGTTTTGATAAACATTTTAAGCTGCTGTCGCAAGACTTATTTCAGGAGATCAAACCTCGAAAAGGTGCGATCAATTTTGCCTCATATTATATGACAGGGCTTGAGTCGCCCGAAAAAGGCATGGAGCTGTTGCAATATAACGCAGGGCTTTATTCAGATTCTGCATGGGTGCTGTTTAATCTGGCCAAAGGCTACAAAGAGAGAGGGGATCAAGATAAGGCTAAACAGCAAGCTATGCTGGCTCTTGGAAAAATCAAAAGCCATGAAGAAAACCTCAAAACCTCTATCGATGAGTTTATTGCTGGGTTTGATACAGAGGAATAGATATGTAGGTATGCTAAAGGGGTCAACCCTTGATTTTTATGTATCAAAAAAAAACAACACCGTCCGGAATTGGCACTTTTGCGACACCCGCATATTGTTACATTTAGCTTTACCAAAGATAATAGAAAACTTAGTAATAGTAATATTTTAGGGAATTTGTTAAAACTATATGAAGCAGAAAAATGAGTGTGGCAACAGCAGAAGTATTCGTGATTAGCGCATTTTAAGATTGTTATATGTAATGGAGTATACAGAGTATGAATATCGGAATATACATATACGATGATGCAGAAGTTCTTGATTTCTCTGGACCATTTGAAGTTTTAAGTACTGCAAATCGTTTAGGCAATAAAAATTGGAATGTATTTTTAGTTTCTGAAAAACCTGATGTTGTACAAGCTCGTGGTGGTTTTCTAGTGCACGGACATTTCTCATTTGAGACCCATCCGAATATTGATGTGCTTATAGTTGTTGGAGGTATACATACAGAGGAAGTTAAAAAGCCTACTGTAATATCTTGGATTTCGAATGTTGCTAGTACATCAAAAAGAGTCGCATCTGTCTGTACAGGAGCGTTCATTTTAGCTGAAGCTGATTTACTAAATGGTTTAACAGTTACAACGCATTGGGAAGATATAGCCGATCTCACTGCTACCTACCCGAAATTAAATGTTGTGAGTGATCATCGTTGGGTCTCTCAAGGTAAATATATAACTTCTGGTGGCATATCAGCTGGAATTGATATGAGTTTACACTTAGTGTCAGAACTATCGACCTTAAATTTAGCTGAGCAAACAGCTAAGCAAATGGAGTATCACTGGCAAAAATGCACATAGCAAAAGGCTAAGTCGTCGTAGTCAGCTATGGCACTTACCTGCCAATAATAGTCATATCACTCCCACCGGCACTCGCGCATATTTACTTTGTCGTTTTTAAACAACACTCCTTCTGATAATAACTTTTCGCGTTGTTCTTGGTATTTTTCGCTACCCGCTGGAAACGATATTTTACCTTGGCTATTCACTACCCTGTGCCAAGGTATAACCGAGTCGTTTGGCATCACTTTTAATAAGCGCCCCACCAACCGTGAATTTTGCGGATAACCGGCCAAGCCGGCTATTTGCCCGTAACTTGCTACTTTTCCTACTGGTATGCCTGCGATAACAGTATAAATAAGTGTTTCTTTATCAATATCCATTGTTGTTAGAATATTCCTTACTTAATTGTTTAAATTGCTCCCAGATAGTACGCGCTACAGGGCCGTGGTGCATTGCATGCTGCCTAAAGGCTCTAATTTGCGCGCTAAATTTATGCTCTCGGTCAGTGATGTGTATTTCTTGAAGTAAGCCTGCTTTTATTTCAGGGTCGCAGTGCTCTAGGCTCATCATTGCCCAACCCGCACCTGAGAGTAAAAACGATTTTAGGGTCGATACATCATCAATTTTCATCATGGCGGAGCCTTTTGAGTACGATAGCCTGTCGCTGTCGATACTCAAGTCACTTTCAAACATGGCTAAACACGGATACGTTTGCAGTTCGCTATAGGTGAGCTTTTGAGGGAGTACGCCTTTAGCGCTCACAATACCAATATCGAGCCTGCCTATGGGTACGCTTTCTAAATCGCCTGTCGCATGAAATAAATCAAACCACGGGCCAATGCCTAATTCGGCTTGCCCACTGTTTACTTGCTCTAATGAAATAAAGCGCTTCCCGCTTGTTAAGCTAAACTCTGTGCTGGTAAACAACCTAAAAGTATTACTTATGATCTCGTTATAACTCTGCATATGACAAAGTTGTTCGTAACAAACTCTAAATTGGGGTTCATTACCTAATGCCAATTCTTTAGCGAGCTGTGCTAGCTCGTCGTTGGCATGCAGTAGTTGCTGCGCTTCGCGGTGAAAAACACGCCCTTTTTCAGTAAGCTGTAATCGGTACTTACTTCTGTCTAGTAACTCAAATCCTATTTTGGCTTCTAAGTTTTTAATGGCGAGTGTAAGCGCGGGCTGCGTTTTATGTAGCTTTAGTGCTGCTCCGCTTAAGCTTGCGCTTTGCACTATGGCATCTAAAATTATTAATTGATTCAGCTTCATATACCGCCCTGCAACATCATAAATAAAACTTATTGAGTTTCTAAAATTTAATGATTTTTATTTTATATGTTTGCAGCGTATGCTGCACTTAATTATTTTGCCATCATTGCAACGGAGAAGACATGAAACTCTTTCGTCTATGTTTATTAACAACGACCTTACTTAGCTTAATAGCCTGTTCTGAGCCAGAACAACAAGTTAAAGAAGAGCCTATTCGCCCTGTTAAATTATTCAACATAGGTCATGATACGCAAATTAACATTCGTAGTTTTCCTGCTGAAGTTGTTGCAAACCAAGGCTCGTACCTTGCTTTTAGGGTAAACGGTGAACTTATTAAGTTTCCTGTGCTTGCTGGTGAACACGTTGAAAAAGGTGATTTATTAGCAAAACTGGATCCAGAAGATTTTCAATTACAGTTTGACGAACGCAAAGCGCGCTTTGAGCTGGCAAAATCACAACTTGGCCGTATTGAGCAATTGTTTGAGAAAAAAATCACCAGCCAATCAGAATTAGATCAAGCCACTGCTAATATGCAAATTGCTGAATCTGCATTTAGAATTGCACAAACGAACCTTGAATACAGTGAACTACGCGCACCATTTTCAGGCACGGTCGCTAAGGTGTTTGTTAAAAACTTTGAAAATATTCAAGCAAAGCAAAATATATTACGCTTAGAAACACGCGATTTAATGGACGTAGAAATTCAGGTTCCTGAAAAAATAATCGCTCGCCTTAAAAAAGGCACCGATTACCACCCTACTGTAAAGTTTGATGGCTTTGACGATAAAGAATACACACTTGATATTAAAGAGTGGGACACCCAAGCAGATCCTGCAACACTTACCTATAAAGTTGTGTTTTCGCTACCAGTACCTGAGGACTTTAATTTACTAGCGGGTATGACGGGTAGCGTGCTTATAGATTTAAGTAAAGTAACACGCTCGCAAGTTGCTTATACAATATTACCTATCGAGTCGGTGTTTTCTGAGCCGCAAGAATCAATTGAAGATAACGCCTACGTATGGCTTTTTGATTCAAAAACTAGCCAAGTGCATAAACAAGCTGTAAAGGTTGGCCAGTTGCACCGCGATGGCATTGAAGTATTAAGCGGTATTGAAGAGGGCCAAATTGTGGTTTCAGCCGGTGTGCATTCACTAAAAGAAGGCATGAAAGTAAGAGCATGGAATAAAGAGCGAGGCTTATAATTATGAGCTTTGCACAACTCTCCATAGAGAAAAAAGTAATCAGTTGGATGTTTACGCTGCTGCTATTAATTGGCGGTAGTGTGTCGTACTTTGATTTAGGGCAACTAGAAGACCCTGAGTTTACGCTTAAAAAAGCCATGGTTATTACCATGTACCCTGGCGCTTCGCCGCAGCAAGTTGAAGAAGAAGTCACTTTTCCGATTGAAAACGCGATTCAGCAATTGCCTTATGTTGACTACGTTACGTCTATTTCATCTAACGGTAAATCACAAATTTCAGTAGAAATGAAAAGCAATTATCGTAAAGAGCAGCTTCGCCAAATTTGGGATGAAATGCGTCGTAAAATTAACGACCTTTCTCCGTCATTACCCAGTGGTGTTTACCCAAGCACTATTTTGGACGACTTTGCCGATGTTTACGGTGTTATGTATTCGGTAACCGGCGATGGTTATTCGTATGACGAGCTTAAAGATTACGTCGATTTTTTAAAGCGTGAACTGGTATTGGTTAAAGGCGTTAGTAAAGTAACCGTTGCGGGGCAACAACAAGCGCAAGTAATGGTTGAAGTTTCTACGCGTAAACTTGCTCAATTAGGTATTGCGCCAAGCCATATATTCCAGTTATTGCAATCGCAAAATACGGTATCTAACGCGGGTAAAATTCGCGTGGGCGATGAGTCAATTCGCTTGCATCCTACTGGCGAATTTAAAGATGTAAAAGAGCTCGAAACCTTATTAATTTCAAAATCAGGTGCCAATGAGCTTATTTACTTAGGCGATGTAGCAAAGGTTTACAGAGAGTACGCAGAAGTACCAAATAACATTATTCGTTATAACTCTCAGCAAGCTTTACTTATTGGCGTGTCGTTTATGTCGGGTGTTAACGTGGTTGATGTGGGTAAAAACATAGACGAGCATTTAGCATCACTTGAATATCAACGCCCTCATGGTATTCACATAAATTCGGTATACAACCAACCACAAGAGGTTCAAAAATCGGTTGATGGTTTTATTATCAGCTTACTTGAAGCCATTGCGATTGTTATTGTTGTACTGCTGTTATTTATGGGTTTAAAAAGCGGCATTTTAATTGGTGGTATTTTACTGCTTACTGTACTGGGTACGTTTATATTTATGAAGTTGTTTGCTATCGACTTGCAACGTATATCGCTTGGGGCACTTATTATTGCGCTTGGTATGCTGGTCGATAATGCAATAGTCGTCACTGAAGGCATACTGATAAACCTTAAACGTGGCCAAACAAAACTCAAAGCGGCTGTTAATATTGTTGAGCAAACAAAATGGCCTTTACTAGGTGCAACAGTAATTGCAGTCACTGCCTTTGCGCCAATTGGTTTAAGCTCTGATGCCAGTGGTGAATTTGCCGGTAGCTTGTTTTGGGTGTTGTTTATTTCGCTTTTATTAAGCTGGATAACAGCCATTACGCTAACGCCATTTTTTGCCAATTTAATGTTTAAAGAAAACGAATTTAAAAACGAAGAAGGCCAAGAAGATGAAGACCCATATAAAGGTTTTATTTTTAATGGTTACAAAGCGATTTTAGATTTAGCGCTGCACTTTAGAAAAACCACGCTTATATTAATGGTTGTTTTACTGTGTACTGCGGTTATTGGTTTTGGCTCTGTAAAACAGTCGTTTTTTCCTGCCTCTAATACACCTATGTTTTATGTAGATTACTGGCAAGAGCAAGGCTCTGATATTCGCTCAACCCTTGAGGGCGTTAAAAAGCTCGAAGAGTTTTTACAAAAAGAAGACCTTGTTGAAGAAGTAACAAGCACAACAGGCCAAGGTGCACCGCGCTTTATGCTTACCTACGCGCCAGAAAAATCATACCCCGCGTACGGGCAATTAATTATTCGTGTTGCCGACAGAGAAGCCGTAGCAACTGTAATGCAAACAGTGCGTGATTACTCAAGCAACCATGCACTCTCTGCACAGCTTAAAATTAAACCGATGGAAATTGGCCCCTCTACTGATGCAAAAATAGAAGCACGTTTTTCGGGCCCTGATCCTGTTATTTTAAGACAACTCGCTGCTACAGCCGAAGAATTGATTGGTAGCGACGATGGTGCATATAATATTCGTGATGACTGGCGCGCACGTACCAAAATGATTCGCCCGCAATTTAACGAGCAAAAAGCACGTCGATTAGGTATTAGTAAATCAGACTTAGACAATGTATTACTAACGAGCTTATCGGGTAAACAAGTGGGCGTATATCGCGATGGTACACAGTTACTACCCATTATTGCTCGATCTCCTGCTAACGAGCGCTTAAACGTAGAAAGCGTACACGACCTTCAAATATACAGCCCAGTTCTTGGTGTATTTGTACCAGTGACTCAAGTTGTAGACGAATTTGATGTGCAGTGGGAAGACAGCCTAATAATGCGCCGCGATCGCAAACGAACTATTACAGTAATGGCCGATCACAATGTATTAGGAGACGAAACGCCCGCTAAATTATTTGCGCGTATTCGCGGCCCAATAGAGAACATGGAACTACCGCGTGGTTACCAACTAGAATGGGGCGGCGAGTTTGAGTCATCAAGCAAGGCGCAAAAAGCAATATTTGGCTCATTACCGCTGGGTTATTTAGCGATGTTTGCAGTCACGGTATTACTTTTTAACTCACTTAAACAGCCACTTGTTATTTGGGCAACTGTGCCGTTGGCTATTATTGGTGTAAGTGCGGGCTTGTTAGCGATGAATGCGCCGTTTAGCTTTATGGGGCTACTTGGTTTGTTAAGCTTAAGCGGTATGCTAATTAAAAACGGTATTGTATTAGTTGATCAAATAAATCTTGAATTAAGGGAAGGTAAATCGCCCTATGAAGCCGTGTTTGACTCTGGTGTGAGCCGTGTACGACCAGTTGCAATGGCAGCTATAACCACTATTTTGGGTATGATCCCGCTGTTATTTGACGTGTTTTTTCAATCAATGGCGGTAACCATAATGTTCGGTTTAGGCTTTGCCACCATACTAACCCTCATTGTAGTGCCAGTACTTTACACGGTTATATTTAGAATTGATTACGAGCCACGTAAGTAGTTAAACATATAATTGGTTAACATTAAAAAATGCCACAGGCTCAAAATCCTGTGGCATTTTTATTTAATACCGATGAAAAAAGAAAGGCTACATATTTAGTTGTTAAAAAACTAACCGCAACACTTTTTATATTTTTTGCCGCTACCACATACACAAGGTGCGTTACGCTCTGGTACTTTATCAAATACTTGTGGTGTTGACTTGCTAAGCGCAAAGTCTAGTTCGCGAATATCTTCTGGTACGTCTGCTTTAACTTCAATTGAAGCAAACAGCGAATGCTCTTCTAGTATTGCTTCTATTTCTGATTGTCGTTCAGCTGAGTTTACAATTAGCGTTAACGGGTGCAACTCTGTGCCTACCTTTGCGGTACGATTTGGCGCAAATCCATTACTGTTATTTTTACCCATTATGTCGGGCTTACCCATAAAGAAAAATTTTGACATGTTACTTCTATAACCTTTCTACATTATTAAGACGGCGCATCTTAACAGCTTACCCAAAATATAACTAAGGTGTACTTGCTAATGCACAATATAAATCAGGCTTTAGCGTATATACGCCTAATATAGCGACATAATGAGGCCATTTAATGGATTTAGGCAAAATTTAAATTCGAAATATAGTAAAATTATAATGACTCAACTTAGTGGCGTTTTAGTATCTAACTCAATATTATGGAAAAGCATTGGAAAACTTTAAAATTGCAGTACTAATAGCAGGCAGTCTTTTTATAATTTTTGGTTATTTACGCTTTATAACTGACGATAGTGGTAACGTGAACTTAAACAACTACCGTTTTACAGGGGGCATACTACTGGTTATTTCCGGTATGGTTGATGGCACACGCGACCTCGTTAAGCGCCTGCGCTCTAAAAACTCGTTATCGGCGATTACAATTTATTTAGGTATACTCTTATTTTATATTGGCTTTAGCATTCAATAGCTAAACATTAAGCGCTAATTTTGGCTTTATACAAGCAGCATTTTATAAGTGAATACCTGTGACCTTTAAACAACTATTCAACAGCGCTCTGCTACTTTTAGCAACGGCTCCTCCACTGGTTTTACTTGCATGGGATGAACAAGCTGATCCCGCTTTTATTCCCAATGGTATATATAACACCTTAACATTTACGTTATTTCCAATAATGACGATCGTGTTATCGGTTGCTTTATTTAGGCACCTATATAAAAAATACAATAATAACTTTGAATTTAAACATACGGTTAAAGATTATATTGTTGAGCACGGGAAATTCCGTTCAGTATTTATACCAATCGGTTTACCTATTTTAATTTACTTATGGTTGTGGACGTCAGTATGTATTTCAGTAAAGTTACTGGCTAATAAATACGGCGATAATATATGGCAGCAAGAATATCAGTTACTCGAAGTAGGTACTTGCCCAACTGATTATGAATACAGTTGCGCAAAACTGACTGTACTGGATTTAAAAAGCTATAAAAAGCACACTTTTAGATGGTATTTAGATAAAGGTAGATTGGTGGGTTTGCAAAATAACAACGTAAACTTAGTGGGCGTTAAAAGCCCACTTGGTCAAATAGTACAAGAAATACAGTGGTAGTAGAATACCACTTAGCTGCACATTATTTTTTTAGACTGAGAATACGGTCCGAACTTGGTTTTGAGTCTGATTTAGCATTAGACGACTTGTTCTCTTTAATGCTTTTTGGCTTACCCACATACGTTGTAGAACGCTTTTGGTAAGGAGTATTACTGCGCTCATTTTTGCGCTCTGTGTTAGCGTTGCTGCGCTCAGAGTTACGATTTGTATTTCGCTCAGTACTACGCTCATTATTTCGATCACCATTATTAAAGCGTCGTGGGTTTTCGCCCTGAAAATCACGTTTTTTAGGTGCTAAAGGTGCATTATTTTCTGATTGCTTATTAGTATCAAGCGAGTGCTCTTGGGTTTTACCAGAATCAGAAATCGAATCGTTTATTTGCGCCATTTCAATATCTGACAAGTGACGCCACTGCCCTACTTTTAAACCTTTAAGTGTTACGTTCATTATGCGCGTACGTTTTAAGGTTACAACTTCGTAGCCTAAGTATTCACACATGCGGCGTATTTGACGGTTTAAACCTTGAGTAAGTACTATTTTAAATTCTTTGGGGCCACTTTGCGTTACTTTACATTCTTTAGTAACGGTATCTAAAATAGGCACACCATTCGCCATTTTTGTAACAAACTGACGATTAAGCGGTTTATCTACCGTAACAACGTATTCTTTTTCGTGATTATTGCCCGCACGTAAAATTTTATTAACGATATCGCCTTCGTTAGTTAAAAATATAAGCCCTTCAGACGGTCTATCTAAGCGCCCTATTGGGAATATGCGCGTAGGATAATTTACCGCGCGAATAATATTACTTTGAATTTTACTTTCGGTAGTGCACGTTATGCCAACGGGTTTATTGTAGGCAATGTAAACGCGCTTTGGCGTGGCTTTAAGAGGCTTACCATCAATTAATACAACATCGGTAGCGGCTACTTTTACGCCCATTTCTGGTGAGTAGCCATTAACGCTGACACGACCTTGCTCAATATATTTATCGGCTTCGCGGCGTGAACAAAATCCTGTTTCACTAATAAATTTATTTAAACGTTTTAATTCAGTCATGGCACTTATAGCGTAGTAATTTTTAAGGCGAGTAGTGTAAACCACCCACACTATTTTTTCGCCCCTAATTTACTATTTATAGGTGTTTAAGCACTAATTTTTACTTTAGTTAATTTACGCCATACACATTCAAGCGGACCTTGATTAAAATAGCGACTGTATAAAAAGGTAAATATAAGCTGCAGCGCAACTAATGCCGTTGCAACTAACCAGTAGTCAATACGATCAAAACTGAGCACCCAGTGCGTAAATAGCACTTTATATAACAACAGTTGTATGAGTGTTTGGCTAATATATAAAGTAAATGCTAAGCGCCCTGCTTGTTGAATAAGCGTGCCGACGTGTGTGCTGTTATTGCAAAATTTAACAATTAAATGAATATACAGCGTAGCCATACCTAGGGCCGCAAACATATTTACAAATTCTTGCACCCCATATCCTAAGCTGCCATTAAGCTGTGATGCATAAAGCCTGATTCCACAAAAAACAAGGGTCATTGCACCGCAAACTATTAATTGCTGAGTCGTTAAGCCTTTACTAAAAACGCCTTGTTTATATAAATAAATGCCAATGAGCATAAGGCCCACGCACATCCACATTGTCATTATTGGCACCATAACAAGCATCAATGTGTTCATGGCGAGGTTACTAATAAAGTAATCAATATAGTGTGGGTTATATAAATCTATAAACTGTGCTGAATCGCGGTAAATCACTTCATCGGGTACGCTAGATACAATAAGCACAGTAGCTACACCCGATAACAAAATAAACTCAAGTCCTCTTTTTAAAAGAACAGCGCTATCACGCTCTAAATATTTAATAACAAACCAGCCAGATACACCGTAAACAAATAAAATATCACCTGCCCAAAGTAAAAAACCATGCGCTAAACCAAAGAGGATTAACCAATAGAGCCTGCTTTTTAACTGCAATTCAGACTTATAACGTTGCCACTGAATATAAAGCCCGGCACCAAAAAGCAAACTAAACAGTGTTCTAAAACGCCCGTCTACAAACAAGCTGCTAAAGGTGTGAATAATTGAGTCGCTAACAGGAGGATTAGTTAAAGAGGTATACCCGTATTCAAAAAGGCCGAAGGCGTAAGCATTCATGTAAACTAGGCCAAGTACGGCAACGCCGCGAATAAAGTCCATATTATAATTGCGCATTAAAGCTATTATCCGTTAAATATTATTCTTATAACTGTCAGCCCAATCGACTGACTGCTGGTAAAGTGGAGGAAGTATAGCACTGTCTATATTTAGCAAAAGTACAGCTTGTTCAAGTGCCCACCAGCTTCCTGTTTCATATGCTTTAACAACGTTTAAAATATAATAAAGTGTGTTTTTATCCCCTAATAATGCCGTTTTTATTTCATCAGGGAAAGGTAGCTTTTCAACAAGTAAGCTCATTGGTTGATCAAGGATTGCATCTAGCAGTGAAAATAACCCAGTTAAAAATGCTTCGCCTGACTGGCTCTTATTAACCTTTTTTGCTAACAACTCACAAAAACGAGCACGTACAACACACACTTGCATTAGCTCTGCAGGCTTTTTACCCGCTGTATGAGCAGTAACAATAAGGCTCACAAACTTTTTAAGGCGTTCATGGCCTAAATACACAAGCGCTTGCTTTAATGACGATATTTGGCTTTGTATAGGAAAAACACCGCTGTTAATTAAACGCAGTAATTTATATGCAAGTGCAGCATCAAGCTCAAACAGTCCAGATATAGCTTTTATATCTGGACTGTTTTTCATTATTTCGGCGTAAATAGCGACGACTAAACCATAATTATAATCAATGTCATTTTGTTTGATCATGGTAGGTTTTGCAAAAAAATAGCCTTGAAAATAATCAAACCCCATATCAAAGGCGAGCTTATAGTCTTCTTGCGTTTCTATTTTTTCGGCTAGTATTTTTATTTGTTTATGCGTTTGTAACTTATTAATTATGGGCTGTATTTCGCTAAGAGGTGTAATCGCAATATCAAATTTAATGAGCTTCACAAGCTTTAAAAAACGATCCCACTGTGGTTTATATACAAAGTCATCGAGTGCGAGTTTGTAGTTACTATGAAATAAACCTCGGCACAGTTCATAGTTATCGTCGGTGGGCTCTATGGTTTCGAGTAACTCAATCACAACGTCTTGGCATGGTAGGAAAGCACATAAATCGAGTTTTAATGATTCTGGTCCTATATTAATAAGCGCTTTTTTGCCTGATGTAATATGGCGTGTACCTAAATTTAATTGATTTTCCATAATAAGCCTTGCTGTTGCTTGGCCTTCTGCAATATCTGGAAAATAATTTTTTGGACTATCACGAAAAAGTAGCTCATAGGCTACTACTTTTTTACTTCGATTGAATATTGCTTGCCTTGCAACAAATACAGACACATTACCTACTTCTTAGTTTTTATATAATACTAAGTAATTAAACCCTAAGCAGGTACATTTGTCACTAAACTTTAAAGTACAGCAACGATTTACCGGTATAAGGTTGTTATATAATCAGTTGCCACTTGTGGCCACGAAAAACGCATTTGCTCTGCGCTGTGCTTAATTTTATGCCACTTTTTAGGATTTTGCTTTTTAATTAAGAGAGTTTCGTCTAAACAGCTAATTAAATTACTCGTTTGCGTTGCTAACGTATCTCCATTAAAGCTAAAACCATTTTCGTGGTGTTTAACTGTATCTTTTAATCCGCCAACACTGTGAACTAAACACGGTTGCCCCGCACGCATTGCTAACATTTGGCTAATACCACAAGGTTCAAACGAACTTGGCATTAAAAATAAGTCACCTAGTTGATACATTAAATCGCCAACACCTTGACCATAGCCCTTCAAAAATAAAAGATTAGAATTACGCGCCATTGCTTTGGTAAATATGCTTTCGAGCTCTTTATCACCCGAGCCTAGAATAATAAGTCTGCCGTTATATTCATTAATGACTTGGCACACTTTATCAATAGCTAAAGCCTCATTAACCTGCTGGCACAATAACAACACTTTTTGCTCTGTAAGTCGGCCAACGCTTGTGATTAATGGGCCATTATTAACCGTTGCTTTAAATTGCTGTAGTCGTTGGTGGGCAATATAGTAGCCGCTTTGTAACTGCTCGCTATATACCATCCAAGTAAATAAAGTGTTCTCTGCTTGGCTATAAAAATCAGCGAGAGTTGCTCCTTCAAGTGCATTGCTTGGATATTCGCAGCCATTTAAAATACCGACAAGCTTACCTTGGCTTGCTGCATTTTGCAGATCTTGCTCAAGCCCTTCGCCACCAAAAAAACCATGCTCGTAATTACTAGGTTCAAGAACCTCTTGGCTGTAGGTTGGTGATACAACATGTATTTTATCGCAAAGATTTATTGCACTGCGCATAGGATTAAAGCAATGAGGGTAACGCGGGTCGCATAGTTGCTGGCCATTATAACTAAGTGACGGAAACCATGCCTCTAAGCTTGAGTCGTCGTGTTTAAAAGGTCTTATACCTTGCAGTGCAATATTATGCACTGTGTAGGCAATGGGTAAGGTATTAAGTGAGCTATAACGTGGCTCAAACTTAAGTAAAACTGCAACGCAGGCGCTGTGCCAATCATGTAAATGTAGCGCTGTAGGGCGCTTTAATATACCTTGTAATAATGCTTCGCAGACAGCTGCATTAAATAAAGCAAATTTAGTCGCATCAGTTGCAAAAGGCCTCCCCGGTGCATCATTACAATATACACTGCCTGATTCACTAAATAGCGGGTGGCTAATAACAATTTGGCTTACGTTATTTTGGGCTTGTTGTACTTGAAAAACTGTTAATACATGGGGTTGAGCATTAAATGCAACGGTTACTTCACCTATATAAATACGCTCAAGCGGCTCAAACCCGTAGTCAGGAATAACAACGTCAACCGTTATACCTTGCTTTGCGAGCGCCCTTGGGGCATCGCGTACTACATCTGCCACACCGCCTACTTTTGCGCCTGGTAACGCGTCATTTTCTGCTGCAACCATTAATACATGCATTAATTTACTACTTCCTTTAACCTGTGTGGGCTTGCTCATAAATGAGCAAGCTTTGTTGTCGTGCTTAATATTTAACGTGTTTTACGCTAGCTTTTTATTCTCACGCGCTTGGCGCTCTAACTTTTTTGCAAGCTCAGTGAGCATATCACGAGTAACAAGAACGATGCCTTTCTTAGATACTCTAAAGCCGTTTTCTTCATCTGTTTTTTTGTCAAAACCGATTTCGAGACCTGCTGGTATTTCACAGCTCCTATCTATAATCGCACGCTTAATTTTACAACCTCGATTTATAACCGCACCGGGTAAAATTACCGACTGCTCAATGGTACAAAATGAGCGAACGTGGACATTAGAAAACAAGAGTGACTTTCTAACCGCAGAGCCCGAAATAATACACCCACCCGACACAGTTGAGTCTAATGCCATACCGCGCCTATCTTCGTCATCAAAAATAAACTTAGCAGGTGGTAGTTGCTCTTGATATGTCCATATTGGCCACGTTGGGTCGTATAAATCAAGTTGTGGCTCAGGCATTACCAATTCCATATTAGCCTCCCAGAACGAATCTAGGGTACCTACATCACGCCAATAAGGTTGCCCTTCTTGATTTGGATCTCTAAATGGGAACGCAAATACATTATGCTCTTCTATAATCGCTGGAATAATATCGTGACCAAAATCTCGGCCAGAACCTTCATTCTCAGAATCTTTTTTAAGTTGCTCAAACAAAAATTCAGTATTAAAAATGTAGTTTCCCATTGATGCTAAACATGTACCTGGCTTGCCGGGTACAGAGCTCGGCATTGCTGGTTTTTCATCAAAACGACACACTCTGTTTTCTTCATCAACGGTCATTACACCAAACGTATCTGCGGCTTCCTCTACGGGCACTTCAATACAACATACCGTCATATCTGCGCCCTTTTGCACATGTTCAGCCAATAAAGCACCATAGTCCATACGGTACACATGATCTCCAGACAAAATCATCACATATTTAGGAAGCTCGTGACGAATAATATCTATGTTTTGAAAAACAGCATCTGCGGTTCCACAATACCAATCATCACCTTGGCGCTGAGATGCAGGTAGTATTTCAACCGACTCTCCTAGCTCTTTTTTAAAGTGCCCCCACGCGCGGTTTACATGACGTATTAATGAATGTGATTTATATTGTGTAGCAATACCAACACGTCTCACACCCGAGTTAATACAGTTTGATAGTGGAAAATCGATAATTCGATGTTTACCACCAAAGTAAACTGCTGGCTTTGCTCGCCAATCGGTTAGCTCATGCAGGCGAGAACCGCGACCCCCTGCCAGTATTAACGCGTAAGTTTCTCTGGTTAGGCTACTTATGTAGCGATTTGCATAATTGGGCATAATACTCTCTCCATTTAGTCTAGGCTGTTAGTGGCATGGCTTTTAGTTGTCGTTAAGTCTGTTTCACTAATATTGAGGGGTTCTAAATGCCAAATATCTTCACTGTATTGGCTTATGGTTCTATCACTTGAAAACATTCCACTGGCTGCCGTATTTAAAATACTCATTTGTGTCCAGTAGGTTTGATCTGCGTAAGCTTTATCAACTTCTTTTTGAGCTGCTACGTAACTTTCAAAATCGTGCGCAACAAGCCATGGATCGTTCGGGCTTTTAATTGCATTTGTTATATCGTCAAATAAGCATGGTTCAAACAAGTTAAAGTGGCCGCTTTCGAGTAGTTGCATTACATTATTTAAATCGCTATTTTGCACGATTAAATGCTCAGGATTATAGCGCGATTTAATATCGTCAATTTGATGAGCTTGTGCCCCAAACAAAAAGAAGTTATCTGCACCAACGGCGTCTCTAATTTCAATGTTTGCACCATCCAGCGTGCCGATCGTCAATGCACCATTCATCATAAACTTCATGTTGCCAGTACCAGACGCTTCTTTGCCTGCGGTAGATACTTGCTCTGACAAATCGGTTGCAGGACAAATCACTTCCATAGCGGTTACGTTGTAATTAGGTAAAAAGGCGACGCGTAAATACGGGGCTGCTAACGGATCTTTATTTATAACCTCTGCCACGTTATTAATAAGCTTAATAATTTTTTTAGCCATGTAATAACCCGGTGCTGCTTTACCCCCTAATAACACACAGCGAGGAACAAGCCCTTGGGTATCACCACGGCGAATGCGGTCATATAAATGAATCACATGAAGTATATTTAATAGCTGACGTTTGTATTCGTGGATACGTTTTACTTGTACGTCAAACATCATCGATACGTCAAAATCAACATCGCAGCGCGCCTTAACTAAATCAACTAAACGCTGTTTGTTTTCGCGTTTAGCATTTTGCCATTGCCCATGAAATGCTTTGTCGTCGTAAAAACGACGTAGGTCGCTAATTGTTGAAAAGTTTTTAACCCAGTCATGACCAATTTTTTCGCTGATTAATTTACTTAAAACGGGATTACAATGCGCAAGCCAACGTCTTGGTGTAACACCATTTGTTTTGTTATTAAACTTATCTGGCCAAAGCGCGTAAAACTCTTTAAATAAACCCGCTTTTAACAGTTCGGTATGCAGTGCTGCTACGCCATTTACAGAGTAACTCCCTACAATGGCTAAGTAAGCCATACGAATTTGCGGCTCATCGCCCTCTTCAATCAACGACAATGCACGCTGTTTATTAACATCACCCGGCCATTGCTGTGCAACTTGTGCTAAAAAGCGTGCGTTTATCTCGTAAACTATTTCTAAAATGCGTGGTAATAGTTTTGAAAACAACGAAACAGACCACTTTTCAAGCGCTTCAGGAAGTAGCGTATGGTTTGTGTAGGCCATTGTTTTAGTCGTGATTTGCCAAGCATCGTTCCAATCAAGTTCGTAATCATCAATTAAAATACGCATCAGCTCTGCAACAGCAATACTTGGGTGCGTATCGTTTAACTGAAAAACATGAAAATCAGCAAAGTCGCTAAAGTTCTCGCCATGTTGGGAAACCCACTGATCAACTACGTCTTGAATACTCGCAGATGATAAAAAGTATTGTTGGCGCAATCTAAGCTCTTTACCATTTTCGCTGCTGTCGTTTGGATACAGCACCATGGTAATTTGTTCAGCTAGGTTTTTTTGTGCGACGGCTTCTGAGTAACTGCCTGCATTAAATTCGGTCAAATTAAATTCATCTGTCGCTTCTGATTTCCATAAGCGTAGCGTATTTACAATATTGTTTTTATAACCTGGGACAGGTACATCGTAAGGTACAGCTAATACATCTTGTGAACTCATCCATTGACGATGCTCTCGGCCGAATTTATCTGTGTAACTTTGTACGTAGCCGCCAAATTTCACACGTTTTGCATGCTCTGGCGCGCTTAGCTCCCATGGGTGCCCTTCGCGCAGCCAGTTATCTGGTTGCTCAATTTGGTTACCATCTTTAATTGATTGGTTAAACATGCCGTATTCGTAACGAAGGCCATAACCAATAACAGGTAACGCTAGACTTGCACAGCTATCTAAAAAGCAAGCAGCTAGGCGGCCTAAACCACCGTTACCTAAACCTGCGTCGTGCTCGGCATCTTCAAGCGTTTCTACTGTTGTACAGTATTCTTGTAATGCAGCAGCAACTTGGTCGTCTAAATCTAGGTTTAGTATTGCATTACCCAGCGCACGTCCCATTAAAAATTCAAGAGAAAGGTAAGCCGTTTTGCGGCGTTTCTCTTGCTTAATTTGTTGATTCGTTTCTCTGCAGCGGGCAACAAGTCTGTCGCGAATAGTCAGCGCTAAAGCATGGTATAAATACAGTCTTGATTCGCCGACCTTATCGCGACCTAGGGTATAATAAAAATGCCGTGTCAAGTCATCTTTAAGCGTACTTTCATCTATAACAGGACCTTCTTGCCAGCCCTTTACTACACACACTTGTTCACTTTGTTTAGCCATGACTTACATCCTCTAAATTAGCACTAAAAACCCAACTACTTTGTGCTGAAATTTCAACCATCGCATCTTCATTACTACTCACAGATGCATTATTTACACTTGATAAAACCATTTGCCACGGCGCATTAATAGGCGAAGGCGGCATTTGGCAAAAAACTGTTTTTTTACTGGCATTAAATACCATCAATAATGCATGATTGTTTTGCTTATCAAGTAAGCTATACATTAAAAACTGTCTGGTATCTTCATGCCAATGAGCATCGGTCATGGTTTCACCTTGTTCAGTAAACCACTTAACGGTAAAACGCTCGTCTATATCATCTAAAAATACACTGTGTTTGAACGCACTGTGCGCGCGTCTAATTTTTAAAGCATCATCAATAAATCGTGTTAGCGAATGATTAAGTTGAGAATCTTTCCAGGCAAGCCAGCTAGTGCGATTATTTTGGCAATAAGCATTGTTATTCCCCCCTTGAGAGTGCGCCATTTCGCTGCCAGCGGCAATCATGGGTACACCTTTTGAGAGTATTAAAGTAAGTAAAAAGTTCTTTTGTTGTTGCAAACGCAGTGCATTTATTTTTGAGTCACTGGTAAAGCCTTCTACTCCACAGTTGAACGAGTGATTTGCACTGTGCCCATCTCTGTTTTGCTCACCATTAGCTTCGTTATGTTTTTCTTCATAACTCACTAAATCGGCAAGCGTGAAACCATCATGACTCGTTATAAAGTTAATGCTATTAAGTGGTCCACGTTGGCTATGCTCAAAAATATCAAACGATCCATGCAAACGTTTTGCAACGCTTGCAATAATGCCCGTTTCACTTTGCCAAAAACGTCTAATTACATCGCGGTATTGATCGTTCCATTCTCGCCATGGAGGCGGAAATGCCCCAAGCTGATAGCCACCAGGACCTATATCCCAAGGCTCACTTATTAGCTTAACCTTATTAAGCACAGGGTCTTGGGCTACTGTTTGTAAAAAAGTATGTGCAGAGCTAAAGCCTGCTTTTGAGCGTCCTAAAATGGTCGCTAAATCAAACCTAAAGCCATCAACACCCATTACCTCAACCCAATAACGAAGGCTATCAAGTACAAGTTGCAGTGTTTTAGGATGATCAATATTTATGGTATTCCCACAGCCGGTATCGTTTATATATACATTAGGCTGACCCCCTACTGTGCGGTAATACGCTAAGTTATCAAAGCCTCTTAGCGATAATATTGGGCCATCGGCCCCCGCCTCTGCGGTATGGTTATAAACAACATCTAAAATAACTTCTATGTCTGCAGCATGAAGCTCGCGCACCATTTGCTTAAACTCGTTTATATCGTCGTTTACCAAATAGTCTTTATGGGGGGTAAAAAAGTTAAGCGTGTTATAACCCCAGTAGTTTTGCAGCCCTTTTCCTGTTAAAAATTGCTCACTAATAAAAGAATGAACAGGTAAAAGCTCAACTGCTGTAACGCCAAAGCTTTGTAAGTGCTCAATAAAGCTTGGGTGACTTAACCCTAAAAACTTTCCTTGTAGAGATTTAGGTATTTTAGGATGACGACACGTTGTACCTTTCACATGGCACTCGTAAATAACCGTGTTTGACCAACGGTGGTTTGGCTTTTTATGCGCGTACAACGTAGGAGCAGCTACTTTTGATTTAGGTATATCAATGGCATTATTTACGGTGCTTTTAGTGCCAATTGGCATTTGCCCATAATGGCGTTCGCTCCATGTAAACTCACCAAATAAGTCTTTTGCGTATGGGTCTATCAGTAGTTTATTTTCGTTAAATAGTTGACCATTTTTAGGGTTATATTCACCCTCAACTCTAAAGCCATAAAGTGCGCCGGCGCTTAATGGCGAAATATGAATACTCCAAATACCCCCTTCGTTAATATTCATCGCCATTTTTAGGATTTCTGAATGGCCACTTTTATCAAACAAACACACATAGGCTTGGCTTGCACCTGGCGCATAAAGCGCGAAGTTAACCCCATTATTAATAACACTAGAACCTAGCGGTTCTACATTACCGGGGGCTACATCAAATTGGTTACTCATCATCAACCTTTTGTAAGTAAATAGTTGTTAAGCCACCAATGGCAATTGAAATACTGTGTTTAAAGCCATGATTTGATTCATTTATTGCCTGAACTATCTGCGATGAATCTTTAGTTACTTCAACGCCAGAGCCAAAAAACTGAGTATCGTCTGTATTTAAAACAACTTTATAACGCCCTTTACTCGGTACACCAATAACGTAGTTTTCATAGGACGCGGGGGTAAAATTAGCAATAACAACCACAAAGTCTTTTGCGTTTTTAGCATAGCGAACAAAGCTTAAAATGCTCTGCTGATTATTATTGTTATCTATCCAGGTAAAACCAGCCGCGCTCGAATCTAGCTCATACAACGCGGGTTGGTTTTTATAAACGGTATTGAGCGCTTTTACGGTGTGCTTTATACCGCTGTGGCTTTGGTGCTCAAGTAAATGCCAATCGATAGAATGATCGTGTCCCCACTCTTTTCGCTGTGCAATTTCACCGCCCATAAACAAGAGTTTTTTACCCGGGTGTGCCCACATAAATGCGTAGTAAGCGCGTAAATTTGCAAATTTCTGCCAATCATCGCCTGGCATTTTTTCAATTAACGATCCTTTACCGTGTACTACTTCATCGTGGCTTAATGGCAATATATAGTTTTCACTAAAAGCGTATACCATCGAAAAAGTCATTTCGTGATGATGATGCTGACGGTATAAAGGGTCGTGCTGCATGTAATGCAAACTATCGTTCATCCAACCCATATTCCACTTATAGCCAAAGCCTAAGCCGTTGTGCTCAACACTTTGGGTGACACCCGGCCACGCTGTTGACTCCTCAGCCACCATCATAATGCCTGGGTTGTTTTTATAGCTGCGCATATTGACTTGCTTTAGGCACTCAATTGCACCTAAGTTTTCGCGCCCGCCATAACAATTAGCAATCCACTCGCCTTCTTTTCGGCTGTAATCTAAATACAACATAGAGGCTACGGCATCTACACGCAGACCATCTAAACCAAATTGATGTAACCAATACATAGCATTTGAAATCAAAAAGCTTTTAACTTCAGGACGGTCGTAGTTATAAATGTAGGTATTCCAATCAGGGTGAAAGCCTTGACGCTTATCGGCATGCTCATATAAATGGGTGCCATCGAATCGATGTAAACCATGCGGATCGCTTGGAAAATGCCCAGGCACCCAATCAAGTAAAATACCTAAATTAGCTTTGTGACATTGCTCTACAAAGTATTTAAAGCTGTTGTAATCGCCAAAACGGCTGGTAGGTGCAAATAAACCAACAGGCTGATACCCCCACGAACCATCAAACGGGTATTCACTTATTGGCATAAGTTGCAGATGGGTAAAATTCATTTCAAGGGCGTAGCTAACGAGTTTGTCAGCAAGCTCTGTGTAACTTAAATAGCGGTTGTTTTCAGCGCGTTGCCATGAGCCTAAATGCACTTCATAAATACTAATTGGCGCATCAATATGATTACGCTTTTGTCTGTTTTGAAGTGCCTGAGCGCCGAGCGTTATAGGTTCTGGTTTATACTGCAGTACACTTGCAGTACCCGGTGCTTGTTGCATTTTAAATGCATAGGGGTCGGCTTTTTCGAGTACTTCTCCACTTTGGGCGGTAATTGCAAATTTGTAGCACATGTCGGCTTTAAGGCCTGGTACGAATAACTCCCATACACCACTTGCAGGATGAAAACGCATAAAGTGGCGATTAGCTTGCCAAAAATTAAACTCACCAATAATAGAGACACTTGCCGCATTAGGCGCCCATACACAAAAGCGCACACCCTCTACATTTTGTTGAGTGCTAAAATGTGCACCAAAATGCGAGTACGCATGTTCAAGGCTGCCTTCGTTAAATAAATACATTGCCTCTGCATCAAGTGTGCTTTCAAAGCTGTATTCATCATAAAAGGTAACGCTGCTATTTGTGTACTGAGCAATGCATTGATAAGGCGCAGTGGGCAGCGCATCAACTTTGACTATAAATAAGTCACTTTGTTGGTAGCGTTGCGCCTTAATACTTTTATTATTTAATGTAACACTCACACTTATTGCACAAGGTAAGTAAAAACGAATTTCAACCTCAGCATCCGTTTTATGTGCCCCTAAAAAGCTAAATGGGTCTTTAAATCGTCCTGTATTTAATGCATGCACCTGTGCATCGTAACTATTTTCATTAGTTGTACTGCTCATTTAACCTTTCCTTATTGAATCGATAGCAGCTAAAAGTGAGGCATTTTTGGTAAAAATTTCTTCACTGGTATGCGTTAATACACGTCGCCAATTAGGATATTCTTTGTCTGTCCCGGGGATATTAACCGGATACTTCTGCTCATCTAAATCATCTATTTGTATTGCAAATAAACGCGATTGAGAACCCGCCAAACATAATGCTAGTGCGTTATATACTTCGACTGAATTACTATGTAATAAAAGCTCGGTTGTATTGGTATGGCGATTAATAAATCGTAGTATCCTATGTTGCTCTTCTATTCGTTGTTGCTTTAATTGCTCGTATTCATTGCAAGTAATAAGCTTGTATTGTTGCTTAATATTTAAATCAGCATGCTGCCACCAACCTGTAAATGGAGGGACATCATGATTGGCTATCATTAACAAACACTGTGTTGCTAGCTCATCTACCGATAAAAACTCACCACTGTGTTGTTTTTCAAAATAAAACAAGCTGTTAGAAAAAATACCGCTAGATGCCAAAGCCAGCCTTACCTCTGGCGGCACAACGCCTAAATCTTCTCCAATAACAATACTCTGATTAATATGTGATTCAATTTTTAAAATGGCGAGTAAGTGCTCAAACGGGTAGTAAACATAACAGCCATCTTGTTCGCCATTGCTTTCAAAGCACCACCATAGGCGCCTAATAGCCATTACGTGGTCAATTCGAAGTCCACCTACGTTTTGCATGTTTGCGCGAATGAGCGAGCGGTAAAATTGGTAGTGATTATTACTAAGGCTTTGGGGATTGAGGGCTGGGAGGCCCCAATTTTGACCAGCTTCAGCCCATGGATCAGGTGGAGCACCTACACTTGCACCTTGGCTAAACAGTGGTTTTTGATTTTTAAATTCAGCTCCATCACCCGCACAACCAACAGCTAAGTCGTTTATTAAGCCAATAGCCATGCCTCTCTCTGCGCAACTTTTTTGACACAGTGCCAGTTGCATATGCGCTTGCCATTGCAGGTAATAAGCAAATGTTAGGTTATCTGATTCGAGGGTATTTAATGTAGTTGAATGAGTATTACAAAAATCAGTAAACGCTTGGCGACGCTCATCACTTGCCGTTAATTCAAACTGATTATAAAGCGCTTCAAATAACGCATACTTTATACGGCTTACATTTTCATAATCTATAAATTGATCATTACTTTTTATAAGTGTAATTACATCGCCTCGTTGCATGAGGTCATGCAGAACTGTGTTATTTTGTGCGTCTTCGCTTAATACTATAGAAATATAAAGAGGGTTTAATAAAGCCCGACTACTAGGGCTATAAGGGCTTGCACGCTCTGGCATATCAGCAAATAACAAATGCAGTGGATTAAGTAATATGTAATCCATATTTTGCGAGCTGCATAATTTTGTAAGCGTTAGTAAATCGTCAAAGTCGCCAATACCTAAATGCGCTTTATTTTTTAATGTGTAAAGCTGAATAGATAACCCTGTGCGCTTTGTGTCTTCAACTTGATAGACTTGCTCAGGCACGCACCAAATTTGTGTAATAGCGTGTTGCTCACCTACCTGAACATTAGCGTCATGATAGCCAATTGGCATAGTTTCTATGGGTAGTGCCAGCTCAATATAGCGAACGCCATGTAAGTAATATTCACCTGTAACTGCCAAATGATAAAGGTTCTCAACCGCTATGTTCATCCCAAGAGAAGGGACATTAATGTTGGCGGCTAAATACTGCTGACGTTCGTCTATACGAAGCTTTAAAGCGCATTTTTTTTGGTCAACCAAACTCACACTGGGTACTAAATCCAGCCAAAGCGATGCATCTAAATCATAAGTTAGTTGAGTTATTTCGGCTTCGTTATTTGTATCAACACCGCAACATTGCAAAGCACGTTTACGCGTGTCTTCGCTAAAAAACACCTGTTCACCTGTATACTTAGTGAATTCAAAGCCAATACCATGCAGGTAAAACAACTGCGAAAGAGCATCCATTGAATCGCCTTAATTAATGCGTTGAGTATTTACTATGCTGTTTTCTGTGCCAAATGTATTGCCAATATAACCATCAGCTTGGTGGTCGTTATCCCAAATGTCTCCATTTATTAAATAACGAAAGTGAAATTGTTGATCGATAGGTAAGCGTTGTTTAAATTTAAACACACCTTGTTTTTTATTAAGCTTCATTGGCACAGGTTGCCAATCATTAAATTCGCCTAATAAGCAAACTTCTTCTGCCTCTGGATGAGAAAATTCAAAGGTTACTTCAGCTTCATCTTTTGTTTTAAAAAAACGTTTATTCAACATAGCAGGCTCCAACTAAACCAAAAAGGGTACTTAATCTTTGCCACAGGCCATACAACTAAACAAAAAGGCGATGTGGATTCCATTCAAAATCATTAAACACGTTGTAAGTTAACCAAAACTTTATTTACGCATTATTACAGTGCAACAATTCATTTTTTCTGCACCTAAAAAGTGCGGTTAGTATATAAACAATCTTTTTTAAAAAGCTCAGTAGTACAGAGCAATATTTGAACCAACTAAGCGTACATCACATATTATTTATTTAATCGAATTTAAAGTTAAATAATCCAAAAGTATTGCCTAAATTTATAAAATTCTTTTGTTCTGTACTTTCATCAGCGATAATACACAGCATCTTAATACTCTGAAATATCATAATTTTCATGTTGAAAAAAAGCATTTTAATAACTATAGCCATCATCTTTTTAATAATAGCCACACTTGTTGGTTCTTCAATCTATACCCTTTATAGTAAAAAAGAAATCTCAGTTGATCCTAAATTAAAAGAAATCTCAGGTATTGAATTTGATAAACAAAAACGTCTATGGGCTATTAACGACGGAGGCAACGAACCCAAGCTTTACCGCCTTAACAAAGATGGTTCTATCGCCAAAGAGATTTTGGTTGAAAATGCTAAAAACATAGACTGGGAAGACATGACCCAAAACAAATTTGGGCACTTTTTTTTAGGGGATTTTGGTAATAACAAAAACGATCGTAGATGGCTTACTATTTATAAAATAGAAAACCCAATAGATATAAAAACAGACACAACCCAAGCCGAAATAATTAAGTTTACCTACCCTGAAATGGATGGCAGTCCGATAAAACCTAATGACCGAAATTTTGATTTAGAAGCATTTGTAGCACTAGGTCGTCATTTATATTTATTTACTAAAAACCGCACAGAACCTTTCGATGGTATTACTAAAGTGTATAAAGTGGGCGATCATGCAGCAAATTTTGATGCTGAGCTAATTGACTCTTTTAAAACGTGTACCACGCTTGAAAAACTATGCTGGATAACCTCTGCGGCGCTCAGCCCCGATCGTAAAAAATTAGTCTTACTTGATTCAACAAGTCTTTGGTTATTTGAAAACTTTGAAGGTGATAAGTTTTTCTCTGGTGATGTATCAAAAATAGACCTAGGGATTGTTACTCAAAAAGAAGCAGTCACCTTTTTTGATGACAACACGATTGTATTTACAGATGAAGAGTTTAAAGGCATAGGCGGTAATGCTTATTTTATAAAGCTTGATAAAGCCAAAAAAGAAGTTATAAGAAAAAAACCTATTTCAGAAAAAACACTTCCATAGCATCTAGTTAGCTAAGCTAAAGCATTAAAGCTTAGCTAACTTATGTGAAAGGTAATGAGTTAATTACTCTTTTCATTTGACGAATGAAGTGCTTTTTCTACATCAACACCTAAAATCAACACTCCAATATGACTATTATTATCATCTAAAACAGGAAAACTTAGCTGAACTTGAAAATGATGTGTTGATGCATCATATGTGACGCTATCAAAGTTAAAATATTTTGACTGTTTAAATGTTTTAGTAAACTTATTTTCATCTCCTTGCCAGTAGTCACTGGTTAGCTTACTAATAGCGATGTTTTTTCCTTGGTTATCAGTCAATATTAGCTCAGTAACAACACCTTTGAATTGAGATTGCCATTTTTTAAATACTTTAGATAACGGTAAATTAAGCATAGCTAATCCATCAGGGTGCTTTACTTGTTTACTTTCTTTTATCCATAGCTGGTCTAGTCTTTTAATTTCAGATTCACTTAAGGGAGACTCATTACTTATTTGAACTTGTTCTACTAAACTAGGTAAGTTTAGTAAGGTTTTAGCACTACTGGACAATCTATCAAGTATTTGCTTTTCTTCACTTTTTGATAGTGAAAATGGTGCCTGCGCGCAAGTATTTATATTTTCATCAAACTGCTGCATAAATTTAGGGAAGCGTTTAATAAGTGAATGCGAAGCAAATAATCCCAAAGGTACATACCTAAAAAATTCTCTTTGATACTCATCTTCATTAATGCCTAGCTTAGAGGCCGCTAATTCAAAATCGTCTAAATCAAGTAGAATTCTATCAATCCGCTTATGGTGCATAACATTTACTATTTCTTCTAATGAATTTACTTCTACCTCAGCAATAATATTCTGAGTTTTAAACCAATTAGCCTGGTAACTCCCTCTTACTGCACCATAACGCATTTTATTTTTTGGTTTATTAATGCTCTCTGGATGAGTAAACCAGTACCAGCTTTCTAAAAAGATGGGGGATGATATGCGCCCATAGGCCTTCATTTCAGGCATTAAGTGAGTTGTGAAATAACCATCTAAGCGGTCTAACTTTACTTCTCGACGTGCGCGTAACCATGGCAAGGTTTGTAGCTAAAAAGGGGCTCCCATTTCAAATGAAATACACTCAACTTGGTTGACTGCATTATCAGGTGCACTGGTGGGTAAGTTTGTTCCAAACTGAAGAGGCTCAGTTAAACCTAATAAGAAAGTAAAAAGATATCCGGGCATAATCCATTGCTAAATAATGTACAAATTAAAATAAGTGTAGCCAAACAGATTAAAATTGCATTATTTGCTGTAATTATTAGGTAACAGCTCTAATTTCCCAGCTATGCAGCGCTTACACACTTAATAAACCTTTCTGTTAGCAGTGTTACTGTAGCTTTGTCTGTATAGTGCGGCTTAACATTCTTCATAATATGCTTTGAGCAAACATTTTTAGATTCTTCAAATTGAGAATTGCAGCTAGCAACAGTATTACCTAAAGCTTCCTGATAGGCTTTATCTGCGCACATAGTTAAAGCAAAATCTGTAGCCCCAGCAATTATTTCATTGATATTTACTGAGGATGTTTCGAGTTTAAAATAGATATCGCTATACGTATTAACTTCTGTATTCTTCTTTGACGAAAAATGACTAGCTTTAGCCGTTAAATAATAACCTATAAGTATGATTGATAATATCACTGTAAAAACCGTTTTCATAATTACCCTTAACACAATAATTAGTATTGCATTGTTTATAAAATAGTTCGATTTTTTACATAAGTACGAGGGAGGGAGACTCTCTACATCCATGTAAGTAGTAAATAAATCCTTGTCATATAATTACTAAAAACGCAATTACCAACTAATTTTAATTTTAGCACGCAAGATAAATAAATCAAGAATTTATAAACTATTTACTACACGTTATTTAGTAATGTTTATAGTCATTTCCAATATATAAACAGTATTAAACAACTCAGGGCTTAAATGGCGATTAACGCTTAAATTTAGTTTCTAAAATTACAGAAGATGTTGTGCGCTCTACTCCATCCAGATTTCCTATATCGTCTAGTAAATGGCTAAGCTGCTCTAAATTTTGAGCCTGTACTACAGCAATTAAATCAAACTCACCACTTATCGCGTAAAGCTGCGAAATTGCATCAATTTGCTTAAGCTCGATATTTGTTTTAGTTGTTAATTTTTGCCTTACTTTTATAGACACATGAGCTGATACCATTTTACTGAGGTAGTCGTCACCATAATCAACGCTATAGCCTTTAATTACACCCGTTTCTTCTAGTTTGAGCATACGGCTTTGTACCGTTGAACGAGATAAGTCAAGCATGCGAGCAAGATCAGAAATACTCGCTCTAGCGTTTGTTTTTAGTACAGAAAGTAGCTTTTCATCTTGTGGAGTTATCATAATGGTTATTTTCTTCGTTATTTTGTCTTTTATTTTAATCATTTTTCACAAAATAGCACTGCAATTTTAATAGCTAACCTTCGATAATGGCCTCTACAAGAAATAATAACGTGTTTGCTGAAGAATAAAGGCTATATTCTTCTTTGAGTTAGCAACTAATCTTTTATCTAAGCCCATTAAATTTAGGTGTAAAAATGCAAGTAACAAGAGACTTATTTAACGACGTAATGGTACCAAACTATAATCCATCAGCAATCATTCCAGTTCGTGGTGAAGGTTCACGCGTTTGGGATCAAAATGATAACGAGTTTATCGATTTTGCTGGTGGTATTGCCGTTAACTGTTTGGGTCACTGTCATCCTGCATTAGTTAAAGCATTAAAAGAGCAAGGCGAAAAAATTTGGCATTTATCGAATGTTATGACTAATGAGCCAGCACTTCGTTTAGCTCAAAAAATGGTTGAAGCAACATTCGCTGATAAAGTTTACTTTGCAAACTCAGGCGCAGAAGCAAACGAAGCAGCCCTTAAGTTAGCTCGTCGTTATGCATTGGACGTATATGGCGCTGAAAAAACGCAAATTATTGCATTTAATAAAGGTTTCCATGGTCGTACATTTTTTACAGTAACTGTGGGCGGGCAAGCTGCATATTCTGACGGCTTTGGTCCAAAACCTGCTGATATAGTACATTGTGACTTTAACGATATAGCGGCATTTGAAGCGCTGATCAGCGATAAAACATGTGCTGTTATGATGGAACCATTACAAGGTGAAGGCGGTATTATTTCACCAACAGATGAATTTGCTAAAAAAGTACGTGAACTTTGTACTAAACATAACGCGTTACTTATTTTTGATGAAGTACAAACGGGTGTTGGTCGCACAGGCGATTTATACGCTTATGAAGGTTTAGGAGTTGTTCCTGACATTTTAACAACGGCAAAAGCATTGGGTGGTGGTTTTCCAATTGGCGCTATGATCACTCGTACACCTATTGCTGAGCATTTAAAAATTGGTACTCACGGTTCTACTTATGGCGGAAACGCACTTGCTTGTGCTGTAGCCGAAGCGGCATTTGATACAGTAAATACACCAGACGTACTAAACGGTGTTAAAGAGCGCGAGCAATTATTCCGTGACGGATTAAACGCAATTAACGAAAAATACAACGTATTTAGCGAAGTACGTGGTAAAGGCTTATTAATTGGCGCAGTACTAAATGACAAATTTGAAGGACGTGCACGCGACTTTTTAGTAGCCAGTGCTAATAATGGTTTAATGAACCTTGTAGCTGGCATGAATGTAATTCGCTTTACACCGTCTTTAGTTATCCCGTTTGAAGATATTAAAGAAGGCTTAGCGCGCTTTGAAAAAGCCGTTAGCGATGTAGTAAACGGTTAATATAGTTTAAATTAGCACGCCTACAGGCGTGCTATTGGAGCAAGCAATAAATGCAAGTATTACGTCCTATTACTGCCAATGATTTTGACGCGCTTAAACAAATAGCGATTGAATCCGGTCATGGGTTTACCTCTTTACCTGTGGACGATGCACAGCTTAAAGAAAAAATTGAACGTGCTGAAAAAAGCTTTGCCAAAAACATTAACCAGCCACTTGATGAAAGCTATTTATTTGTTTTAGAGGACAGTGAAACAGGTGACGTTATTGGCACAACCGCTATAGAAGCCGCAGTAGGTTTATCGGTGCCTTTATATCATTATCATTTAGGTAAAACAGTACACCACTCGCCTACTTTAAATGTATATAACACCGTTGATATTTTAAGCATGTGTAACGACTACACAGGTTGCTCAGAAATATGCACATTATTTTTGCGCGAAAATAGCCGTAAAGGTTTAACGGGTCGATTTTTATCGCGTTCACGCTTTTTGTTTATGGCTCAGCATAGCGAGCGTTTTGCCGATACTGTTATCGCAGAAATGCGCGGTGTTAGCGACGAAGACGGCCATTCTCCTTTTTGGCAATGGCTGCAAGAGCACTTTTTTAGTATCGAATTTCCACAAGCGGATCACTTAGTTGGCTTAGGCGATAAGGTATTTATTAGCGAGTTAATGCCTAAATACCCTATTTATGTGAACTTGCTTAGCAAGAAAGCCCAAGCAGTTATTGGGCATGTGCATGAAAAAACAAAACCTGCGCTAAAATTATTAGAAAAAGAAGGTTTTGAGCACAGAGGCTACGTTGACTTATTTGACGCAGGCCCAACGGTTGAAGCAAAGCTTGGTAATATTCGCAGCATTCGCGACTCTCAAGTTTGCCCTATTACTATTGGTGAGCTTGATCACATCTCACAAAATAGCTCTGATACGTTGGCTGTATGTAATCAAGGCGTAAGTGGCTTTAGAGCAACATTTACCAAAGACGCACATTACAATCATGCAAAACATACTCTCGTCATTAGCCAAGATGTGGCTAAAGCACTTAATTTAAGTCAAGGAGATGCAGCGCGATTTTTCCGCCTGTAAATTATTTATGAATACACACCTAATTAATAACCAGTGGCATGCAGGGCAAGGTCCAGCATTTGAGTCGATCAATCCAAGTAATGGCGATGTGGTATGGCAAGGTAATGGCGCAAACGCTGATCAAGTAGATTCAGCTATAAAAGCAGCCAGAGCAGCACAGGTACAATGGGCAGATAAGCCGCTTGAAGAGCGTATAGCCATTCTTGAAAACTTCGCAGCTCAATTAAAAGAACACAGTGAAGAATTCGCGACCATAATTGCACGCGAAACAGGTAAGCCATTATGGGAAACCCGTACCGAAGTGGGCGCAATGACAGGCAAAGTAGCTATATCTGTAAAAGCGTACCATGAGCGTACCGGTACAACCGAAAACCCAATGCCCGGTGCTAAAGCGTTTATTAGACACAAACCGCATGGCGTTGTGGCTATTTTTGGCCCGTATAACTTTCCGGGGCATTTACCAAACGGGCATATTGTTCCTGCAATTTTAGCAGGCAACACCGTAGTATTTAAGCCATCAGAACTAACACCGCACGTTGCAGAATTCACCCTCTCACTTTGGTTAAAAGCGGGCTTACCAGCGGGTGTTATTAACCTTGTCCAAGGTGAAATTGAAACAGGCAAAGCGCTTGCTTCTCATAAAGATATAGATGGATTGTTTTTTACCGGTAGCTCAAACACAGGTCACTTACTACATAAGCAATTTGCAGGACACCCTGGCAAAATTTTAGCACTTGAAATGGGCGGTAATAATCCTCTTATTGTAAAAGACGTGAGTGATGTAAGCGCTGCTGTGCACGATATTATTCAATCAGGCTTTATTACCTCAGGCCAGCGCTGTACGTGTGCACGCCGCTTATTTATTGAAAAATCGCTCAATGGCGATGCTATTTTAGAAAAGCTAATAAGCGCGACTAAAAACATAGTTGTAGACGACAGTTTTGCTACAGAGCAGCCTTTTATGAGTGCAATGATAAGCGAAAAAGCAGCATTAGGCATGGTCGCTGCGCAAAGTGAATTAGTGTCAAAAGGCGCGCAAATCCTTGTTGAACTTAAGCAATTAAAATCAAGCACCGGTTTTGTAAGCCCGGGTATTATTGATGTAACAAACATTACCGACATGCCAGATGAAGAACATTTTGGACCGCTTATTAAAGTGTATCGTTACAACGACTTTGACAGCGCAATTATTGAAGCTAACAACACAAGCTTTGGCTTATCTGCAGGCTTACTTAGCGACAATGAAGATGATTATACTCACTTCTTAAAGCGCATTCGTGCAGGTATTGTTAACTGGAACCGCCCTATTACGGGTGCCTCAAGTGCAGCTCCATTTGGCGGCATAGGCGCCAGTGGTAATCACAGAGCAAGTGCCTATTATGCCGCCGATTATTGTGCATACCCTGTGGCATCTGTTGAGTCAGACAAAGTGAGCTTACCGCAAACCCTAGCGCCAGGCTTGGTAATTGAATAAGCAATAAAACCAAAATTTTAGATTTAAGGATTTAACATGCATACTGATGTAAACACATTATTTGAGAGCCTTTGGAAAAACTACTTAAACGTAACACCATCGGCAGACAAAATTCATGACCTTTTAGGGTCAACGCAAAAAGATGACATTATTAACGATCATATTGCGCTGCGTACGTTTAATATTGAAAAAGTGGGTCTTGAAAAGCTCGCTGCTCACTTTTTAGCTATTGGTTACAAAGAATGTGGTGAGTACCATTTTGAAGCTAAAAAACTCTATGCAAAGCACTACGAGCATAGCGATCCTAACCAGCCAAAAGTGTTTATTTCTGAGCTACTAGTAGAAAAATGCTCGCCTGAGTTACAAGCCATCGTAACCGACATGGTTGATAAAATTGATGAAAGTGCTGTTACTGCTGATAACTTTTTGTACTCAGGCACGCATTGGCAAGTAAGCACCGATACTTACAAACAACTGCTAGCTGAAAGCGAATATGCAGCGTGGATGTCGGCGTGGGGCTACCGCGCCAATCACTTTACCGTAAATATTAATACGCTTGCTAAGTTTGATAACATTCATGATGTTAACCAAGCTCTAAAAGACGCTGGATTTTCGCTTAATACGTCAGGCGGCGAAGTTAAAGGCTCACCAGAGGTGTTACTAGAGCAATCGTCAACACTTGCTGATGAATACTCAGTTACCTTTAGTAATGGTGATATGAGCATTCCTAGCTGTTTTTATGAGTTTGCTATTCGTTACCCTAAAGCAGACGGTGAGCTTTATACTGGTTTTGTTGCAGCCTCAGCTGACAAAATATTTGAAAGCACCAACGCTCGATAGCAAAACCTAAAGTACTTTATTTAAAAAGCCCGTTATGGGCTTTTTTTATGTCGGTAGGTTATATTGATTAATTATAAAAATAACGGTTTATAATCGTTTTCTAACTTTTCAAACGATAAGTCGCCAATAAAACGACCAAAGCTCAACCAAGTTGCCAAACCGCGTAAGTCTTTAAAGTGTGGTGGTACAAATTGTGGGCTCTCTATTACACCTAAATCATGAAGCTGCGATATTAATCTAAAGTCATCTATTGATATTTTACCTACCAGTAATAAAGGGAGTCTATCGATTCGACCAAGCTGTATTGCAACGCGTATTAAGTTATAAACTAGTACAAAGCCTTTAATGTAAGCAATATCTTTTGTAAAAGGCAAACCTGTTGGCGTACTGCCTCTAAATACACGCTGCGCGAGTGTGTAACTGTCATCTTTTGATAAACCTTGCGCTACATAGTCACGGTAAATATCTACAAATTCAGCACCGTCAATTACCTTTGTAACGGCTTGAATACGATTCACTAATTTAGATAAACGCCTTGGAGTCGATTTTAAAGTAATAATTTCGGTAAGTACCGCTAAGCCTTCTTGGGTAATAGTAGAGCTAGGCGTGCCTTTACTCAAACATGTTAAATACGGCTGTGCTAAACCATTTTGAGTGGTACCTACGTGTATCCACCCTTCGTGAACTTCTAAAATATCAAGTTCACGCTGAGAAAACTTAACATCTTGATTAAGCTTTATATTATTAGCACCTGCGGCTGCATCACTAACAATACCATCGCTAAGCATTACCTCTACATTTATGCCTGCCATACTGGCATTTACTTGCTCAGACAAAATACGCACTGCATCAACAGCATCAATATTTTTAGGGTCGTCAGGCAGTATGTCGGCTATAAGTAAATTTTGCAGCGGTTTATCTAGCATATTAGCTAGCTCAGAAAGTGAGGGCTCACCAGCATGGAATAAGTCTTTAGGGTGTCCAAATAACTCCACTGATAAGTCATGAAACTCTGGCGTTCCACGATACTCAAGCATACTTAATACCGTTTTATACTCGGTGCACATTTTTCCCATATATTGAGCAATCGGATTTAACTGTCCCAATTGGTTAATAATGTTACGGTGCAAAGTAGAAAATGCTTGGCGTAACTCGCTAGGTACAAAACCAAGGTCGCGCTGTTGATAATATGCACGATCGATGAGTGGGTTTTTTTGACATTTCTGTCTAAAAAACTCCTCTTTAGTTTGTTTATCCCAATTAATAGCATCGAGTATCCTAATTGGCGTTTGCAATGCAATTAATTGATCCGATAACTCACGAGTTTTTAGTAGTAACGCCTTGTCTATCATGCTCTAAGCTCAACAATAAATGAGTTTTGAGCATAATTTAAAAAAGCGAAATTACAAAGCAATATCACACTTTTTTAGCTATTGTTTTTAAGATGATCGACCCTCATATCTGTATCGTATGAGTTATTAAACGAAGGGCATAAAACATGAAAAACGAAATCGACAATAAACAGATTTTAGCCGTGTATGAACGCATAATTCAAAAAGGTGAAATGACTGATGAAGGTAAACATTATCAAGGCGTTACTGCTTATTCAGACGTAGATGGTTACACCATATACTTACAAGGTAGCGGCGTTGAACTGCGCTTTGGTTTTCACAATACTTACCACCTTGACTACGAACATGAAAAGCATAAAGACGACTTTTTAAAAAAATTATATAACATTGCAAACGAAGGCTAATGCAACCACGAAAACGCAGACACCGCCCTACCAGTAAGCTCAATACTACTTTTATAAACCAAGTAGTAGAAGAGCTTAGAGCTGATCCAAGCAAAGTCTCAATTATTCAAGAAAATTTAGAACAATACCGTGCTCAAACTCATTTAAAGCGTGGTTTTTTACTGGCTATAGAGCGCTTTGATTGGGTTTTTGAAGCAAGCAAAGATATAGACTTTATTTGCCAGCAAATTTTAGCTGATGACTATATTGGCAATAGACTAAGACGTTACCCCCTACTTTTTAAAGGCGTTATTAATAATGCCTGACCTTTCAAAACCAAGCGCTTTAAAACGATAAAACCACAAAGTTTACTCTCTATATAAATTTATTAGAGCACTAAGCAATTGCAGGTTTAGTGCGCTTTTGTATTAAATTAATACTATTAGTACTCTAACTATTACTGCACTAATGATTATTGATCATTTTATTCATTTATTGCTGTAAACAAATCATTACTATTATTTAATTTCAAAATAGAATTCACAAGCCTTTGTTTTAAATAAAATAAAACAAAGTAAAACCTTATCTTCTTTATCGCATTAGTTGCGCTTTTATTAATGATTAATCTACATTTTGGCATCTAGATATTTACTTCAGCCTTGAATTGTTAGAGCTATTACCTTAAGCTTATGTTTATTGAACGTTCAATTAATAAAAATTATGCCTAAAGTCGGAATGGAACCTGTCAGACGTCAGCAGCTAATTGACGCGACTATAGAGTCAGTTGCAACTAATGGACTACAAGGCACAACTATAAACAGCATTAGTAAAAATGCCGGTTTATCGTCAGGCATTATTAGTCATTATTTTGGTGGTAAGCAGGGGTTAATTGAAGCCACTGTTAGATACTTACTAACAAGCTTAAAACAAGGCTTGATAAGTAAAGTAAATAACCAAACGAATGCCATTGAACGTTTAATGATTATTATCGAAGCCAACTTTGCGCTTGTACAACAGCGTAATGATACAACCCGAACGTGGTTAAGTTTTTGGGCGCAATCGATGCATGATGAAGAATTACACAGACTACAAAACGTAAACAGTAAACGCTTGCAAAGTAATTTAGCATTTTCTTTTAAGCAATTAATGCCTATTGAGCAAGCAAAGCAAGCTGCAGAACTTAGCGCCGCAATGATCGATGGCCTATGGTTAAGAGCAGTACTGAGTAAATCAGACAATAATCAGTTTAAACACAGTGAAAAGTTAGCAAAAAGCTACGTACTTTCACTTATCAAGCAATATGGAGCCTAGCGTGACTACACCTGTCTATCAAAACTTTATTAACGGCCATTTTCTTGCAAACCAGAACGGCAAAACATTTGATGTATCAAACCCAGCAACGGGCGAGGTTATTTACGCAGTAGAAATTGCCGACGAATTTATTCAAAACGCAGCCATTGCCAGTGCAAAGCAAGGTTTTGCTCAATGGTCAGCAATGACACCCATTGAACGTAGCCGCATTTTATTAAAAGCAGTGGCTATTTTACGCGAGCGCAACGATGAGCTGGCACTTGTAGAAGTACTCGACACCGGTAAACCAATGCAAGAAGCAAATTGTGTTGATATTGAAACTGGCGCTGATGTAATTGAATACTTTGCAGGCCTTGCGCCAGCACAAGTAGGCCAACAACAAATGGTTGGTGATGACTTTTACTACACACGTAAAGAGCCATTAGGTATTTGTGCGGGTATTGGTGCATGGAACTACCCACTACAAATTGCGTGTTGGAAGTCGGGCCCTGCCCTTGCAGCTGGTAATGCATTTATATTCAAACCATCTGAAGAAACACCACTTGGCGCAATTAAACTTGCAGAAGTATTTGTTGAAGCTGGCGTACCTGCAGGTGTGTTTAATGTTGTTCAAGGCGCGGGCGATGTAGGCCAGTGGCTAACGCAGCATAGCGATATTGATAAAGTATCGTTTACGGGTGAAGTAGGCACAGGTAAAAAAGTAGTGGCAAGCGCTGCCGGTACTTTAAAAGATGTCACGATGGAACTTGGTGGTAAATCTCCACTATTAGTATTTGATGATGCCAACATTGAGCAAGCGGTTAGCGCTGCTATGTTAGGTAACTTTTATACGCAAGGCGAAATTTGTACTAACTGTACACGTATTTACGTTCATAAAAATGTATATCAGCAGTTTATTGATGAGCTTAAAGCGCGCACTGAGAAAAACATTATTGCTGGTGACCCACAAGATTTAAATACTAACTTTGGCGCACTTATTTCTAAAAAGCACCAAGAACTAGTAATGAGCTACGTTAATAAAGGCATCGAAGAAGGTGCAACGCTATTAACCGGTGGTACAACGCTTTCACCTAAATCTGCACCTAATGGCTATTTTGTAGCACCGACTGTGTTTATTGATTGTAATGACGATATGACTATCGTTAAAGAAGAAATCTTTGGCCCTGTAATGAGCGTGCTTGTTTTTGACGATGAAGACGATGTTATTGCACGCGCTAACGGGACTCACCTAGGCTTAGCCGCAGGCGTATTTACTAGCGATATTAAACGTGCGCACCGCGTAATTCATAAGTTACAAGCCGGTATTTGTTGGATTAATGCATACGGTAACTCACCTGCTGAAATGCCAGTTGGCGGTTATAAGCAATCGGGTATTGGCCGTGAAAATGGTATACAAACTCTTGATCAATACACGCAAACTAAGTCTATTTATGTTGGTATGGCCGACATAGAAAGCCCATTTTAAGGCGCCCTACTATGAGTAATCATTACGACTATATTATTGTTGGCGCGGGTTCGGCCGGTTGTGTTTTAGCAAACCGTTTATCTGAAGATTCAAGTAACCGCGTGTTACTACTTGAAACTGGCGGTAGCGATAAAAGTATTTTTATAAAAATGCCAACCGCGTTATCTATTCCTATGAATAGTGACAAATACGCATGGCAGTTTCATACGCAGCCTGAGCCTCATTTAGATAACCGTGAAATGCATTGTCCTCGAGGCAAAGTATTAGGCGGCTCATCATCTATTAATGGCATGGTATATGTACGTGGCCACGCAAAAGATTTTGACGAATGGCAGCAACACGGTGCAAACGGTTGGGATTACCAATCATGTTTACCGTATTTTCAAAAAGCAGAAAGCTTTTACCTTGGTGAAAATACTTACCGTGGTGGCAAAGGTCCGCTTGGCGTTAATAACGGCAACGAAATGAAAAACCCGCTTTACCGCACCTTTATCAAAGCAGGTGTACAAGCCGGTTACGCTTCTACAGATGATTATAATGCGTCGCAGCAAGAGGGTTTTGGCCCAATGCACATGACCGTAAAAGACGGCGTGCGCAGCTCTGCTTCTCGTGAGTACTTAGACCCTGTTAAATCGCGTAGTAATTTAACAATTATTACAGGTGCACTCGCACAACGCGTGATTTTAGATGGCAAAAAAGCCACTGGCATTGAATACAAAGTAAATGGCGACGTTAAAACTGCACATGCTGCAAAAGACGTTGTACTAAGTGCAGGGCCAATTGGCTCTCCACATATTTTACAACTCTCTGGGATTGGTGATACTCAAGTGCTTGAAAAAGCAGGCGTTGAAGTACAGCATCATCTACCAGGTGTCGGTCAAAACTTACAAGATCATCTTGAGTTTTACTTTCAATACAAGTGTAAGCAACCTATCACGCTTAACGGCAAACTAGGCATTGTTTCAAAAGGGTTGATTGGTGCGCGCTGGTTATTAACGCGTTCGGGTTTAGGTGCAACGAATCATTTTGAATCGTGTGCGTTTATTCGCTCAAAACCAGGTGTTGAATGGCCAGATATTCAGTATCACTTTTTACCGGCGGCTATGCGTTACGATGGTAGAAGTGCATTTGCAGGTCATGGTTTTCAGGTACATGTTGGTCATAACAAACCAAAAAGTCGCGGTAGTGTCACTATTGCTTCTGCGAATCCTGAGCAACCACCAACCATTTTATTTAATTACCTTGAACACCAAGACGATATTGAAGGCTTTAGAGCGTGCGTTCGCTTAACACGCGACATAATCGAACAAAGTGCCTTTGATGAATACCGCGATGAAGAAATTCAACCTGGTAAACATATTCAAACAGATGAAGAAATAGATGCCTTTGTACGCCAAGCCGTAGAAAGTGCCTACCACCCTTCTTGCTCATGCAAAATGGGTGAAGATGATATGGCCGTTGTTAACTCAAATACGCAAGTACATGGTATTGAAGGACTACGTGTTGTTGACTCATCTATATTCCCAACAGTTCCTAACGGAAACTTGAATGCACCTACTATTATGGTTGCTGAAAAAGCAGCTGACATAATTTTAGGTAAAGAACCATTACAGAAATCGGATGTGAATGTTGCCATAACAACAAATTGGCAAGAAACACAACGTAGTACGGAGATCTAACTTTAGCCACATGCTCAGGTTTAGCCTCGTCGGGCTAAACCATTGCGTGCCTTGCAGTGGCACACGATGTAAATAGGTTACGTTGTGTTAATGCGAGAATAAAACAATAAAATACGGAGTGCTTATGAATTATTTTTATTCATTATTGGAGGGTAACAATGACTATTTGGCTTAATGCAGGCATCATTTTTACCTTACTTGCTATTATCACTATTTTAATTAAATGGGGTAATGTTCGCGTAGTAGGTGTAACACCAGTTCGAACCTTTACGTTTATAGCAATACTATTTACTTCTGGCCTTGATGTTGGCCTTATTATGTTTCCTTTAACTGAGTTTGCAGGTTATGCAGACATAAAAGCAAGCCCAGAATACGCGTTTGCAAATCCACTGGCTATTGAGTTTGGCTACTGGGGATTTTTGATCTGGGGATTTTACTTTCTTACGTGCTTTTATTTCTGTGTAATAGAACCTAAAGTGAAATTTTTCGAAATTCCTTGGGTTAAATTTATCAATAACGTTGTAATTATTGGTACATGTGCATTTACCGCTTATTTGCTGCTTACAAACCTACCGTGGTATTTACCCGAACTAGGTGATGGAACAAGTATAGTTTCTGAGTTTTATTTAATTGTGTTCGCGGCTATCTGTTTTGCTGTTTACTCAAGTACTGATATTAAATACGTACGTATTTTAAGTATTTCTACTACGTGGTTATTTTTAGCTTTAATCGCCTTTATGTGGGCTGGCGCATTTGTAATTGGTGATAGTCAAATGTCAGCATTTACAGATAACTTAGGCTCTATTGGTACTTACTTTGCCAACATTAATGAATTTGTTTTACCGCTTAATGATTACCATGAGTTTTACTTATTCTGGTGGTTTGCGTGGAGCATAATGATTGGTCAATTCACATCGCGCTTTGTAGGCGGGCTTAAAACATACCAAGTATTGGGTGCTATGTTGATTTTCCCTTCTATTCCTATTGCGATTTGGTTTAGCGTACTTTATCACTACCACGAGGCGGGCATCCCGACTCAAGGTATTAAAAACTTTGCAATGGTGTTTGTAGGTATCATATTTGTAATTAACTCACTCGACTCGTTAGTACGTTTATATACAGATAACCTAAACTTTACCGTAAAGCGTTTAGGTAAAATGAAATACATGATCGGCAATGTTGTCGCTTTATCGTTACTTACATTATTGTTTAAATTAGAATTTTTACAAATTCAGTGGGTAGGCGCATTAGTTATTGGCTTATTCTTTATCTGTGCTGCTTTTATTGGTTACAGTAAATTTAAAACAGTAACAAATATAGACAGCTCACCAAAAGCAAACGCAATTGATTATACAAAAATAGACACAGTACACTAGGGATTAATAATGAATAACAAACTAAAACAACTTGTAGTAGCACTACCATTAGCACTTTTATCAACCACTGCAGCAGCCAATTGGTCAACAACAATCACTGCAGCGTCTGACTACACTTTTAATGGTGTAAGCCAAACAGATAGCAACCCTGCAATTCAAGGTAGCTTAGACTATGCCTTTGAAAGCGGTGTATATGCAGGTGCATGGGCTTCAAACGTAGATTTTGGTGACGATACCGATTTTGAACTTGATGCTTACATTGGTAAGTATGTACAACTTGATGAGCAATTTAGTGTTGATTACGGTATTGCTTATTACACTTATCAAGGTAATAACAGCGATGGTAACTACGCTGAGGCTTACACTAAGTTTGGTTATGCAAGTGAGTACGGCCAAACTGAGCTTAACTTTTGGTACAGCTGGGACTACTTTGGTTACGATACAGGGCATGTTATTTCGATGATTGCTCACACGTATGAGCTGGCTCCAAACCATGCACTACGTGCCAGCTTTGATATTTCAAACTCACTTGATGGTGATAAGTTTGAGTGGGATGAGATTAAGGGTGATAAATCATACCACCACTACCGCTTAGCATACCAAACAAGCTACGAAGGTTTTGGTATTGAAGTGGCCGCTGAAAACACAAGCTTAGATAATGATGCGTCTGATGAGCGTATTGTACTTGCTGTTTCTCGCACATTTGATTTTTAATACAATAATTACTGATTAAACAAAAAAATGCCACTCTATTTAGAGTGGCATTTTTATTTGTAAACTAACTAACTAACTAACTAACTAACTAACTAACTAACTAACTAACTAACTAACTAACTAACTAACTGCTGAAAATATCCCACGCACTTGTACCCGATGCTGAAAGGTTACTAGTGTTGTTACGTAATACTTTATTACCGACATTAACCGATGACTCAGGGCGGCTAACTAAATATCCCTGAACAGAGCTCACACCCATTTTTTTAACGAGTTCAAACTGCCCAATTTCTTCAACGCCTTCTGCTACAATTTTAAGGCCGAGCTTTTGTCCAAGCTCACTAATTGTATTTAATATATCATTATATTTTTGGCTTTTATTAGCTTGAGCTATAAACGAGCGATCAATTTTAATAACATCTATTGGTAAATCCGCTAATGTACTTAAAGAACTAAAACCTGTACCAAAGTCATCAATAGCAATAGTAATCCCCTCTTCTCTTAGCCTGCTTAGCTCTTTAATAATTCTTGGACTGGCTTTAATGAAAGTTGATTCGGTAATTTCTAGCATCAAAGACGTAGCCGGTAAGCCGGTTTTTTTTAGCTTCTTCATTACCCAATCATAAATGTCACGGTGCTTTAATTGAATGCCCGAAACATTTACTGATATTTTTACTTTGCGCATACCTGCATTGTGCCAAGCAGCCATTTGCCGACACGATTCAAGCATAATCCAATCGCCAAGCTCTAATATTAAATTAGACTCTTCTGCTATCGGAATAAACTCTGAAGGAGGGATCATACCCTCAACTGGGTGGTCCCAGCGTGTAAGCGCTTCGAAATAATCAATCATACAATCTTCAACATGCACAATTGGCTGAAAAGATAAGTAAAAATCTTTACACGCAACCGCTAAACGCAGCTCTTCAAGTAAATAATGGTAACGGCGCATTTTGTTACCCATTTCTGGCGAGTAAACTTTAAATATTCCCTTACCATCACTTTTAGCTCTATACATAGCTACATCGGCTAATTGTAAAAGCGCTTGAGGCGTTGATGCACTTTCTGGGTAAGCCGCAATACCAATACTGGCACTAATTTTTACTATTTTATTGCCAAGCACAAAGTCTTTTTCAAGCTCACTTAGCACGTGCTTAGCAATTTCAACGACTCTGTCGCTATCATCAAGTAATTCTATAAAAATGGAGAACTCGTCTCCTCCTAACCTTGATAAGTTTTGCTCTAATTGGTTAGCACTATTTATGTTACTTAATTTATGGTGGCGTAAAACATTCGCAAGTCGGCTAGCAACTTGAACTAATATTTCATCACCAAAACTGTGACCAAACGAGTCGTTTACTTGTTTAAAACCATCAAGATCTATAAACAGGAGTGCGCACTTCAGCTCTTCTTGGTTTGCGTGATTAATTTGCCTGTCGATATGTTCAATATACGCATGGCGGTCAATTAACAACGTCAGTTTATCTTGGCATATACTTGTTTGTGTTTGTTTTACGTAATTAGCCACATGCGTATTTAAACTATTTATTGATTGGCTTAAGCTGCTTACACCCAAAGGATTCTCTGCCGGTTTTACTTGCAAATTAAATGCAGTGAGTAAGCTATTGGCTTGAAGATTAAGCTCCGCTATTTGATTTTTATAATGACGCTTTCTACGCTCTCTGCGTAAGTACAGGCCAGAACCAAATATTAAGATACATAAAAGTAAAAAATTAATAGGTGATGCAAGTGTCATTATAATTAACTTACTTGAATCAGCAGCTACAAACTGGGTGTCAGTGGTTTTAATAAGCAAAAAATCAGCTGTGGGCTGCTCAATTATATAGTGGCCATTTAATATCGGATTATACCAAGGAGCCATATCAAGAGAGGTATTCGTTATTTCAAAATTTCGTATATCAATACTGGTACTAAATAGATTTATACGGTTAATCTGATTCGTTAACCCTATATTTATGCAAAAACAAAATAGAATTATGATTAAGAAAATAAAACCAAGTGGTTTAAATTTATTCATAAAAAAAATCCATCTATCTTACCTCTCCCTTAAATCCATTTCCAAAAGCGGATTATATCGCTTGCATTTAGTACTACGCAAGCATTGATATAATCCTAAGCCATTAGCATAACAAAAAATCGTAACAATAATGGATTACCTAACTATATCTGCATATAGTATAGGTGGGATAAACAAAAATAAACAAAAAGGTTCTAATTGTTTAAAATTTAATACATACCGTCAATAAGCTCTATAATTTTTTCTTCGGCGTCTATAAACTTATCCAGTCCACCACCGGTGCGATAAGATGCTTGCGCTATTTTTTCATTCGTTTCAACGTCTTTAATCCAAATATTTGCGTATGCCATATAGAGCGCTAAATCCCAACGCCAATTTGCTACGTAGTAAGCAACGGCATTACACCCTGTTGTGTCTGCATCTGGTAACTCAGTCTGGTAGTCTTGATGCTGCAATACATAATTAGCAGGAATAACTCGGGTTTCTACCTCATGCTTTGCAAAACCTTTTTTCATCGCATCAATAACCCCCTCTTTAACAGCCTTATGTTCAGCAATACACACTGTTTTAGGTTTGTTTGTTTCAAAGCGAGTAATGTCTTGCTTGGCCGCACAACCCGCCAAGGTAGCAACCATTGCAGCTGCAACTGTTATTTTTAAAGTTTTCATATTTATTCCTTTTTTAATATTTAAAGCTGCCATGCATAGCTAACTTTTGTAAATAAGGTACGTTGATCCCGCTCAATATTTTTAAGTGAATCGTCTTGGTAACCTCTATCTGAGTAACCCAAATAAAACAACGTTTGTGCATTAATTTTATATGAGTAAACAAGCTGACTACCGTAGTCTTTGTTAATTTGACTAACTTGATAAAAGTAGGCATTTTCGTCTCTATCAATATCTTCAAATTGTAAAATTAATTTAAGAATTGAACGCATGCTAAATTTATAATGAAGTCTAAAGTCGACCAAGTTAGCAGTAAACACCCGCTTCCCTTGCGGGTTGTCTAATTGACTGTAGTTATGCTTTACATCGAGTTGCCAATGGTCGTTAATGTCCCAAACCACTTGGGTTTGAGTGTCAAACGCGTCGCCTAATTGCTCATTTGCATAATCAATGCGGCTAGCGTATTCAATATATAACGAAAGCTTTAAATCTTTAGTGGGTTTAAAGCCCGTATAAATAAAACCAATATTTTGATTATAAAAATTGTCGTTATAGTTTTCATAGCGGTGCACTAAACCAATTTCAAAAATAGATTGTTTTTGGCCTTTAAAGCTTAAAAAGCCTTCGTATTCTTCTTCAAGTAAGTCGCCGTTTTGCGCCCACGTTTTATCCCAGTCAGCTTCGTATGACCATGAGGTAAGTAAATCAGATTCATCTCTGTACCATGTTTGTCCGCCACCAAAGCCTACTTTTTCATAATCGACTTTAGCTTGATAACCTAAATCGGTGCGGTAGTCCTGCCCAATATTTTCATAAGATGCAAATAATTTGTAATCACGTTTATCGCGGGTAAGTTCCAGGGCATATGCTTCATCTGACTGAGTTTCAGATAAGTTATAATTTTGAATTAAAAATTCAGAGTTACGTGTATCAGCAGATGATACTTGATACAAAAGAGTATCCGATTGATTAAACCAGTAGCTACCATCCACTGATAATACAGTGTTGTGATAGTCATCACTTTCTCTGTGCGTGCTTGAAAGGCCAATAGTACCCTGCTGACCTAGATCATATTGATAACGCCCTGCGGCAGCATTCGTTTTTTCGTTTAAGCTTGCAAAGCCAGAGCCCTGATTCGTTGGCAGTAAAATATTACTATTGTCGTCATCAGCGAGCATTAACGCATAACTATGATCACCCGTTTTACCCGTTAATTTTGCACCTAAAGTAGGCTCTGCAATTGTACGTGTATATAAAAGCTCAAATAAACTGCTTTTAAAGTAAGAAGCTCCATCTAAAAAGAAAGGACGTTTTTCAGCATAATAAATAGAAAAGGTTGTATTTACATCGAGCTCTAAAGAGTCTGTTTCTACTTGCGAAAAATCTGGGTTGATAGTCGCATTTAAAACAGCGTCCTTGGTTAAACCCCAGCGCAAATCTAAGCCCACTTCGGTATCTATATCACCATTATCCCAGTTACCCGGTAATTCAGATTTATTATCGTTACGAAGTGCTGTCAATGTAGGTGTTAATTGAATATTTTTACTCGATTCAATATCGCTAAAACCCACTAACTTATCAAACTGACAAAGGCTACATTTTATATTTCTATCAAATCCCATATTTGATAGCTGATATAAAACATCACGTTGGTAGTTTCTCATTACTGAAAAACCCCACGTTAGCTCTTTTTTATTTTCAGGAAAGCGCAGTGCCTTAAAAGGAATACGCATTTCAACAACGTAACCTTTCTCGTTAATTTGTCCCGCGCTATCCCAAATAGCATTCCATGAGGTATCTGAGCTCCACCCATCGGTATCGGTCATTCTTATATCGCCTTGTGCGCCAAGGGGATTTACATGAAATTCATAACCACTGCGTTCATCATTAAATGTATCAATAACAAGAATGACTACGTCGTCTTCCCATAGCGTATCGCGGTCACGAAGTGATGCACGAATTTGTTCAGGGTTTGGATCCTCTGCAATAAAGGCAACATATAAGTTTGTGCCATCTTCGTAAATAAAGGCATCAGTTTTTACAGGAGGTGTGCCTTTTTCGTTAGGCTCATCTTGGTAGAGTAGAGGTATACGTGTCGCATTTTGCCAGTGCGCTTCATCCATAACACCATCAATAGTGATATTTGAATCAATACGAGATAAGGATACTTGCTGTTTACTAGCCGCTACATCAAGGCTTGAGAGTAATAAAACGAAACTTAAAAATAGGAAAGTAAATTTTTTTATTATAGTTATAAAGTACTGCATAAACATCCATTTAGACTGTAATTACTCATAGGGAGTAACTTAAGCTGGGGATTGTAATTTATCCAGGTACATTTGTTAATACTTTGAAATAAAAAATCAACTATTTAATGATAAAGGAGTAACTAATTGTTACGTATTATGTTTCGAGTAGTTTAAGTTTATCGTCTATGCCATTCCATATATCAGCGTCCTCTGGTGCAGGTTTAACCTCTGTAATGCGCGGCCAGACCAGTGCAAGTTCAGCATTCAATTCAGCAAACTCTTTTTGAGATTCTGGTAATTCATCTTCTTGGTATATAGCATCAGCTGAACACTCAGGGACACATAAACCACAATCGATACAATCAATCGGGCTAATTGCTAAAAAATTAGGGCCTTCAAAAAATGCATCTGCTGGGCACACTGATACGCAATCGGTGTACTTACATTTTATACAATTTTCGGTGACTACAAACGCCATACTATTTTAATACCTAAGATTTTAAACAACAGTTGTGGATCATACCCATCCACTCCAAAAATACAATAAATAAGTGCCATATCACCCTATTTTAACGTAAAATACGCGCCTTATGTTTGCACACCAACTGTGCCCTGCATCCCCTTATTGTGAGCGGTAATAATACCCCGCTATGACACCTAAAAGAGATATAAATGATACGTTTAACCGAAATAAAGCTGCCACTTGATCATGACGAAGATGCAATTGGTCAAGCAATTGTAAATAAACTAAAAATCCAACCAGAACAATTGCACAGTTTTAATGTGTTTAAGCGTGGTTATGATGCACGTAAAAAATCAGCTATTTTACTGATTTATACACTCGATATAGAAGTTGATAACGAAGCCGAGCTACTCGCGGCATTTGAAAAAGACCAACATGTAAAAGTAGCGCCAGACACAAACTATAAATTTGTAGCCCAAGCCAGCGAAAATATAACAGAGCGCCCTGTTGTGATTGGTTTTGGCCCTTGTGGTTTATTTGCAGGCTTATTACTTGCTCAAATGGGCTTTAATCCCATTATATTAGAGCGCGGTAAAGAGGTACGTGAACGTACAAAAGACACGTTTGGCTTTTGGCGTAAACGCACACTTAATACCGAATCAAATGTACAATTTGGTGAAGGTGGCGCAGGTACATTCTCAGACGGTAAGTTATACAGCCAAGTAAAGGATCCAAAACATTACGGTCGTAAAGTCATTACTGAATTTGTAGAAGCAGGCGCACCCGATGAAATTTTATACGTAAGTAAGCCACACATTGGTACGTTTAAACTTGTCACCATGATTGAAAAAATGCGCGCTCGTATAATAGAACTAGGCGGCGAAATTCGCTTTAGCACACGTGTTGACGATATTCATTTAGACGACGGGCAAGTAACAGGTTTAACGCTTTCAAATGGCGAGCAACTAAACACTCGCCATGTTGTATTAGCCGTTGGTCACAGCGCACGTGACACGTTTGATATGATCCACAAAAAAGGGATTTATGTTGAAGCAAAGCCATTCTCAGTCGGTTTTAGAATCGAACATAAACAATCAATGATCGATGAATGTCGTTTTGGCACAAATGCAGGAAACCCAATTTTAGGCTCTGCCGATTATAAACTTGTTCATCATTGCGACAATGGCCGCACAGTTTACAGCTTTTGTATGTGCCCAGGTGGCACAGTAGTCGCTGCAACCTCTGAAAAGGGCCGCGTTGTTACCAACGGTATGAGCCAATATTCACGAAGTGAGCGCAACGCTAACAGCGCTATTGTGGTAGGTATTTCTCCAGAGCAAGATTTCCCAGGTAATCCACTTGCTGGAATAGACTTACAACGTAAACTTGAAGAGCAAGCGTATGAGCTTGGTGGTAGCAACTACGATGCACCAGCCCAGTTAATTGGCGACTTTTTGAAAGGTAAACCATCAGAAAACTTAGGTGAAGTACAACCCTCTTACACACCCGGTATTAAGTTAACTGACTTGAGTAAAGTGCTACCACAATTTGCTATTGATGCCCTTCGCGAAGCGATACCAGCGTTTAATAAACAAATTCGCGGCTTTTCAACTAACGACGGTTTACTAACCGGCGTTGAAACACGTACTTCGTCGCCTATTAGTATTAAGCGTGATAAAACATTCCAAAGTATTAACACCAAAGGGCTTTACCCTGCAGGTGAAGGCGCAGGCTACGCTGGCGGTATTTTATCAGCGGGTATTGATGGTATTAAAGCGGCTGAAGCGG